>JAPKCI010000054.1 GCA_028823035.1 Rubripirellula sp. | reverse complement strand
GTGCGTCTTCGTCGATCTCGAGGTCATCAAGTGCATCGAGGGTCGGCACGTCATTGATGGCTTTCCCAATCACAATGACGGTTCGACTGATCGTTGCATTGTCATCTGCCGTCGCCAGATCGTTATCAAGTCCGGCATCCTCCACAGTGACCGTAATGGTCGCCGTGCCACTTTGATCTGCCACGGGTGTAAAGGACAGCGAGCCTGTTGGGTTCGCGCTGGTGTAGGTGACCGTAGGGTCAGGGATCAGATTCGTGTTGTCACTGGTGGCCGTGACCCTGAGTGTCTGTGTTTCCAGCGGCCCAGCATGAATGCCGGCTAGCTGAATCGTCTGCAGAGGTGCGTCTTCGTCGATCTCGAGGTCATCAAGTGCATCGAGGGTCGGCACGTCATTCACCGGATTCACCACAATAACGACCGTACGATTGATGGTGCCGTTGTCGCCGGGCGTAGCAAGGTTCCCATCCAGGCCGCCGTCAGCAACGGTGACCACGATCTCTGCCGTGCCACTTCCATTCGCTACCGGAGTGTATTTCAAACTGCCCGTAGCGTTCGGACTCGTGTAAACAACTTCAGGCTGCGGAATCAGGCCCGGAGTATCACTAGTCGCAGTCACCAACAAATCCTGAGATTCTCCCGCACCGGCACCGATCCCCGTCAAGTCAATGATCTGTTCAACTGCATCTTCATTCACGGTGACATTACCAATCGCCGCGAGCGTTGGCGCGTCATTGATCCCTTGCACAGTGAGGGTGACCGTTGCGATCGAAGAATGACTTAAACCATCGGTGACCGAATACGTAAAGGCATCTGTTTGTGTCTGTTGGGATGTCAAGTAACCGAACACCCCTGCACTGGAAAAGTCAAAGGAACCGTCCGCAGCGAGCGTCACTGTCACGCCCTGTTCGGAAGTGATGCTACCCAGGGTACTGATACCGAAATCGGCCCCAGACCCTGGATCGAGATCATTCGCTAGAACACCAGGTGCTGCCTGCGTGAACGTCTCGTCTTCGTTCAGAGAATACGAATCGGCCACTGCTCCGAACTTCAACGCTCGTGTGGCCTCAATCGCATCGAGGATGGTTTGATCGGCTCCTGCATCGGCTTGCGAGATCGAAAACAGATCCAAATCGGCATAGTCGATTTGGCCATCCCCATTAAAATCTGCTGCCGGATTGAATTGCGCGTTATTACTGAAAAAAACGATTTCGAACTGCTGGGTATCATTCAGATCGACATCACCATCAAAATCAAGATCGCCCAACCCTGCCCCAACGATCGTTGAGGTAAACAGTCCTGGAACCCGCTGCACGTTTACACTTCCCGTCGGCTCGTAAGAAACAATCGTCGCGACGTTATTTCCGTGCGGCACACTCGAGTAACCGAAGATGAACTGGTCACGGTCGATTTTTCTGGCCTGATTTTCTCCGGCAACCAACTGCACAACTTCGGTGTCCGTGATGCCTGCCGCAAGATTCAGGAAGACGTGTACATTGTCAGCTGTCTTGTCGAGTGACTGAATGATCAAGTCACGATTCTCATTGATTCCAGCGGTGTACGGCTCAAAACTCAGAACGCCAGAATCCGGAGGCAAGCGGTCAACGTAGATCGACTCTTTGAAGTCACTAAAAATGGCTGGGCCACCATCAGTACGGTGTCGAAACGCACGTACCTCAAGAAAGTGTGTACCCTCGGACAGTGCAGTGGTGTCAATGTTCTGCAAAAACTCACCATCGCCCGCAGGTCCACCCAAACCACTCGAACCGACTCTCGGACTCGATTTGTCACCGAATTGTTCAAACCCGTAACTGGCCAACCCCGGAGCGACAAAGTCCACTGCTCCATTTCCGTTCAGATCAATCCCACCATCGATTCGTAGCAGCGCGTTGTCGCCATCGGCAAACACATCACGCAATGACGGCAGCCCCAGCAAGTTGACTTCATCTGTCTGCAACTTGACCTGAAGTGAATCGCCAGTGACCACCTGCAGATCACTTAACCGGGTCCTGCCGTTTTCATAATCCGTCGCGGACGGGACCGAACCTGCCAACACGGAATCAACACCAGTGAGTTCCAATCCTGCCGCCGCCTGAGGTGCGGGCAAACCGTAAATGACGTATCCCTTGCCGTGAAATTCACCATTCGCGTTGAGGTTCCGTGGAATACGCAAGGCAATCGTGCCTGCCGCCGAAACAGTCAGCACAGGCTGAATGTCGTCATTGGGGTCAATGGCCAGATCCGAGGCATTGCCCGTCAACTCAATCAGATGAGTCCCCGGTGCAAAATTGACTTGGACAGTCCGCTCGTCATAGCCCGAATCTCCTCGATTAGATAACCCTACCAGCGATGAACCATCCCGCTCAAAAACATAAGTACCTTGATGATCAATCCATCGCTCGAGCATGTCCCCACGACCATGCGTGTTCCGAATCGCCACCAGCTTGCTGATGGTATCGCCGTACACGCCGCCCAAGGCATCTCCACGTCCCGCTTTGGGAAAGTCACGTGCATCACCAAACTCTTTGCCGTTCATGTAGACAACCGCGTTGCCCGGATGCATCAACGCGAAAGCATGGGCCACATTGTCCAACGAAGCAGGACCAAATTCGTCATGACTCCGTACAAACAACACGCCCGCCGAACCGTTGTGCAAGCCATCGTCATGAACATCCAACAACGAATCGCGAACATTCTGCCAGGCGTTCGACGTCCCCATGCTGCTCAGATTGTCACGCATCGCAAAGAACGCTGAGAAATCGAGTGCGTCACGATTGCCGCCGATGCGACCGGGGTCAGCGGGATCAATGTTCTTTTTGACAAAAGACAACAACGTATTTTTGTCGCCTGTAAAAACCTCGCTGTAACTGAACACGTGATCGGTGGAACCATCCAGCAGCGTACGTGGATTGGAACGGTATACCGCCCGGTCAACGTAATCCATCACAAAGCCTTCAAAATGCTTGGCAGCATCCATGCGAAAACCGTCAACGCCAACAATCTGCACCATCCATTGCATGTACCGCATCAGATAGCCCGTGGCATTTTCAGCCGTTGCGTCGCCACATGACGAACAATCGGCATCAAAGGAATAGACAGGGATATTCGATTCGTTGGTCACCGGGTCAAACAGAAAGATCGCATCGCCATCCTGGTCAGGATAGAACCTCGCATTCTTCGCCGTCGGCACATTCGCCAAGCGACCACTTGCATCAGCCGTATCACCAGCAGGGATATTATTCGACGCCGCCGCATCGACCGGTTGCCGGATTAACTGATGGTTGGTGGTGTGATCAATGTCCACCAACCCGGACAACCGGCCGTTCAGATCACCCGTTTCAAAACCTGAATGAAAGTCTCCGTCAATCGCATCAGCCAGTTTAATGGCGAGTCCGGGATAGCCACCTGAATCCAGAAATCCAAGCGTCCCCTGATCGGAGAACCCGGCATGGTTCAAAACGGAGTCAATGTGCAATGCCACGCCGGCGCGGTCGAAAGCATTGGCAACCGTTGCCAAACCAGTCTCGGTACCATACAGCGTCGGCTGATCGGGAGATCCTAAATCAAACCGATCGTAAGCATCATAACCTACCGACTGGTCCCCTGAATCCGCTCGCCCCGGCGGGGGCAACCAGACAGCACCATACCCCGCCTGAAAAACATCAGGCGTTCGTTGCTCGACCGTGTCAAACGAACTGTCAAACCATTGCAAAAAAGCAGGCGGTGACACCGCCGCCAACAAGCGTCGGCTTTCCAGAGTTTCCAGCAATACCTCACGGCGCCGTTTCCGCAAACGGCGCTGCAAAAACGATTTAATCACGATTTCCAGATCCAAAATGTGCGTAATCAAACAAACCACTGCCAACCACACAGCGGTTGCTGGACGTCGCACGCTGCCCAGCTGCCCACACGCATGATCCTCTATCAAAAAAGCTTGCGTATTCTATCATGTAGCGAGTTCGACTGCATGGAACACGACTGATGTATATTCAGGAAACAACAATCGAATCAAAGCAACCGTTTCATTTGTCTCGAATGGAAAACAGCCATGACCGTCTTTGATCAATTTTCGATGGATACCGAAGTTGCTGTGGTTACGGGAGCAGCAGGCGGTCTGGGTTGCGAACTCGCACGGATTCTCGCCGCAGCCAATGCGACGGTGATTCTGGTCGACATCAACGAACAAGCGTTTGCCTCGCTGGCCGAAGAATTGACACAACTCGGGTACAATGCTCTGACGCATGCTTGCGATGTCACGGATCCCGTACTTGCCTACTGTTCCCAATTCTTCAGAAGATGATTCGACAACCGCATTTCACTGACGGGCCAGGCATGCCTACGACATGCTCTCGTAGTCACATAGCCAATCTGTTCACCGGCTACTCAACGCAAGATCCTAAGATCCTGCACTTAATGGATCTGGGGACTAGGGACATAACTCACGCGAAACCGGAAGTTCATGAATACGTTCCCCGAACTGGGCCAAGTTGTCCAATGTCCGTTGTCCAGCAGACTGGACCCGCGATCAAACGGCTCTCTCTGATCAACGCCGACGAGGACACGATCTCTGGAGACATTTGCTTCGAAAACGGAAACTTCCTTTTTTCGGATCCTCTAGCGGCATGCTCTGCGGGATCCGCGAACCCACAGCCGACTGAACCCTAAACAATGCCAAGGATCCGTTGTGAGTCAAGCAGTTCCGTTACTTGATTCACTCAATCGGGTAGGCTAACGTCTGCGAACGAAAACGTCTCGCAATTTGCGTTTACGTCAATGTCGGAACAGTAGCGAGAGTAGACCCACACTGAAATCGGTGTAATCAGGGTCACAAGGATCGGTGAAGCTTGCAAGCCAATACTAAAAGGTTGTGTCGCGGTGTCTTTGGCCGATTGATGCTGCCTGGCGGTTTTCAAGAGGCGTCATTCATTGGCAAGGCAGATGTGGAGATTGGGTTAGAATAAATCAAAAACTGGGTTATGCGACCCTGCTAATGCCACCAAAATCAACAGGATCATCCGCATTGCTAGATTGTCTGTCAGTTGCGGCAAGAATAGGTATTTTACTATGACTACTCTGGGATTTTTCTTGGGTAGGAATCCGGTTGGCCAAAAGAAGCAGGAACGAGCATTGCGCCGAATTGCCTGTTATCTTCTGATTGCGTTCTCGCTGGGTTCTCAACAGTGTCGAGGAGAAGAAGCTCGCGATATCGAATTCTATGAAACAAGAATTCGACCGCTGCTAGTCAGGCATTGTTACGAGTGTCATTCTGAGCAAGCCGAAAAGTCGGAGGGGGGCCTGCTCCTCGATCGCCGTTCCGGTTGGCTGGAAGGCGGCGATACGGGCAAGGCCGTGTTACCTGGCGAGCCCGATCAATCTTTGTTGATTCAGGCTGTTCGCCGCAGCGACGTTATCCAAATGCCACCGGAGAAGACGCTGTCGGAAAAGCAGGTCAACTTACTCGTTCATTGGGTACGTCGCGGAGCGCCGGGCCCAAGCAACGATTTAGGCGAAACGACATTTTCTCGTTTGGGTGACCAGCCGTATCTAGTTGAACAAAGCAAGCAACATTGGGCGTTCCAGCCACTGGGAAATACTGAACCGCGGGAAGCTTCCAATTCCCGTTGGAATGATTCCGCGATCGATCGATATGTTTCCAGGTCGTTAGACTCGAATGGACTTGTACCCTCTGGTCCTGCCGATGATCAAAGTTTGGTTAGACGACTCCATTATGATCTCACTGGATTGCCGCCATCGATGAAGATTGTCGAGGGGTTTGTGAAATCTGCAGCAGTGGATCGAAAGAAGTCAGTGGACAGGTTAGTTGATGGTTTGGTCGAGTCACCTGCTTTCGGTGAACACTTTGGTAGAATGTGGCTGGACGTCGCGCGATATGCGGACACCGACAGTTTTTATCGTCCAGACACTCGAACGCCTCACTATTTTCCGTACGCCTTTACCTATCGCGATTATGTCATTGAATCGTTCAACGGCGACAAGCCTTTTGACTTGTTTGTCAAAGAACAACTCGCGGCCGACCTCTTGAAAACAGCGGGGGCCAAAAAAGATCTCCGCGCGCTTGGCTTTCTAACCGTTGGCCCTTACGCCAATCGAGATCCACTCGAATCGCTGGACGAGTGGATCGATGTAACGACACGAGGATTCATGGGGTTAACCGCTGCTTGCGCTCGTTGTCACGATCACAAATACGAACCGATTCCCACTGCCGACTATTACTCGTTGCGAGGGATTTTTTCATCCGTGACGCGAGTCAACCCGCTCGATGAAAAGCTGCAGCCGCTGGTGGATGGGTATGAGCCCAGCAAAGAAGACGTTGCAAATTACGAAAAAAAGCGTGCGGAAATTGACGCAAAAATAGATGCCGTAGGAATCAAGACCGCTAAGAACAACAACAAATCCGTCGCCACCAAGGTTAAGCAAACCGAGCTCGCCGAGTTGTTACTGTTTCACGCCGGGGCTCCCGCTCGAACCATGGTCGTACTCGAAAAAACCCGACCAGTAGAACAGCGAATTTATCATCGCGGCGACGCCAGTTCACCTGGCGATGTTGCCCCACGTCGGTTTTTAAAAGTGCTCGACGACCAGCAATCTCCGTTTCCAGAGAATACGAGCGGTCGCCTGCAATTGGCAGAACGAATCGCGAATTCCGACAACCCGCTGACCGCTCGAGTATACGTGAATCGCATCTGGGGTTACGTGATGGGAAGCCATCTCGTAAAAACTCCATCCAATTTCGGACTCCAAGGGGCGGCCCCAAGTCATCCGGAGTTACTGGACTGGCTTGCTCGAGATTTCGTCGAGAACGGTTGGTCGACAAAGAGACTTGTTCGGCAAATCGTGACATCGCAGACTTACCAGCAAAGTAGCGATCACCAAGCAGATATGTATGCGAAGGACCCCGACAACCGTTTTCTTTGGCGAGCGAACAGGAAACGCCTGTCGATCGAAGCGATTCGCGACAGCTTCTTGTCGGTGGCTCAGCAACTCGATTCGCGGCAGCACGGTCGGTCTAGCAAACTGTGGGGCAAAGAATACAGTCGCCGGCGAACGATTTACGGCTATATTAATCGATTCAACCTCGATCCAACGTTGAGGGCGTTTGACTTCCCTACACCGATGCAGACTCATCCTCAGAGAGATGAAAGTATTGTAGCGCCACAGGCATTGTTCACATTGAACTCACCGTTTGTCGTCGATCAGGCTAAGGCGATTGTCAGCAGTGCCCCGTTCACGGCATGTGAATCGGACAAAGCGAAAATTGATTGCATATACGCAGCGGTCTATCAGCGCAAAGTGACTGGGGACGAATTGTCTGGCATCGAAACTTTCTTTGCGAATCGGCCTGGCGCGAAGAACGCTGAATCGCAGCGACTGGCGTCGTGGCAGTTGTTCACACAAGCTCTGCTGATGAGCAATGAATTTCAGTACGTGGATTAAGGGATACCGAAGTGTTTAACAACCAGTCGCCAAACCAGTTGACCGTGACTCGCCGCGAATTGTTGCATCAGAGTGGTTGTGGGATTGGCGCTTTGGCGATGGCTTCATTGATCGGGCAAACGAGCAACGCTGGAACTCCCACGTCAGCCCAGTCACCGCTGGCGGCTAGCGAACCGCATTTTGTCCCAAAAGCAAAGCGAATCATTCATCTGTTCATGAATGGTGGGCCGTCGCAGTTCGATACTTTCTATCCCAAGAGCGAACTCACACGTCTCAATGGCAAGCCGCTTCCCGATTCGGTGAAGAATCAGCTACAGCAAACTCAGCGGAAGCGGGCCGCCAATATTTTTGGTTCGCCGTTCAAATTCAAAAAGCACGGTGAGTCGGGTCTAGAGGTGAGCGAGTTGTTTCCGAATGTCGCTCGCCATGCCGACGAATTGTGCGTCATCCATTCGATGCAAGGCGAAATTGCCAACCACTCGCCCGGACTGCTGCTCACCAACTGCGGACACTCGACGTTGGCTCGACCCAGTATCGGAGCGTGGTTGTTGTACGGTTTGGGGAACGAGAGTGGCGAGTTGCCTGGCTATGTCGTGCTTTGTCCGAAAGGGCTGCCGACCGCTCAGTCGCGGAATTGGACGAGTTCATTTCTGCCTGGAATCTTCCAAGGGACACATATCGATATTGATTCGGCTGGCAAGGAACTGATCCCAAACTTGACTCGATCCGACGTTTCCACTCAACAGCAGAGAAACCAAGTTGATTTGACTCAGTTTCTCAATCGACGGCATCGTGACCAGCGACCTGGTGATGAGCGGCTGGAGAGCCGTATTCACTCGATGGAGTTGGCTTTTCGCATGCAGACGGCGGGAACGGATGCCTTTGATTTAGAACAAGAGCCAGCCCACATTCGAGAACTGTACGGCAAGTCGACTCAGGGGCGAAACATGTTGATCGCCCGGCGACTTGCGGAACGCGGAGTTCGTTACGTGCAGTGTTATCACGGCGGCGGCCAGCCATGGGACAATCACGGAGCACTTGTGCCTCGCATTAAAAAGCTGACAAAAGAATCGGACCAGCCAATCGCAGCTCTGTTAACGGACCTCAAGCAACGAGGAATGCTGGACGACACACTGGTTATCTGGGGTGGCGAGATGGGACGGACACCAACCGTGCAAGCCGGACCCAAGGACGTGAACAAGATGGGCCGTGATCACCATATCGATGGCTATACAATTTGGTTGGCCGGCGGTGGTGTCAAACCCGGCACAACTTACGGCGCAACCGATGATCTTGGCATGGTCATTACGGAGAACAAAGTGACGATGCACGATTTGCACGCCACGATTCTCCATCTGATGGGACTCGATCACGAACAGTTGACCTATCGATATTCCGGACGAGATTTTCGTCTGACCGATGTCCACGGAAAAATCCTAAAAGGAATCTTAGCCTAGCGAGTGCTTTCAGAATTCGTCTTGTTTCTTTCTCTTCGTTCTCTGTCTGAATCTTCAATCAACCTAAGTGAGGCAGCGGCAAGATCAAGGCTGACGAAACTGCCGGAGCGCACCACCCCGCATCCTCTACTATCTGCACTCCCTGTTTCTGCGTCTCCCCACCTTCCTCGCGAATTCAACTACGTTGCAACTTGCCAGATGTCGGCAAACCAGAGCCACCAGCACCTGGAATTGCCTGCGTTCCGGCTTCAGATCTTCCCAACCATCCTGCTTCGACCACCTCTGCCGAAACCGCCAATCGGTCTCCCGCGTCAGGGAGTGAGGAAATTGGGAACAGGCCGAGTCGTCTTGCGATTCACCAAGCGAACCAGTTTCCAGCAATTTTTTTGGTCTCAGCCCGAAACTGTTTCAGGGTCGTGAAAAAAAGTTTGAGTTGCGTTAGAATTGCGTTGAACGCTCGCCACTGCGTGAGCTTCACAGAAACCTTTCCCTGAATGCAACGCATTTGTTCAGCCTCGTTCTATTCCATTGCGGCAATGATCACTGTTGAACCCTCGCTCTTTTCGAACATCATCATCACGGTCCAACGCACAAGCAGCCTGACTGGCGGTTCCGTCACTGGTTTGCCCAACGGAATCGTCATTGAGGGATTGAAGGGTGCCAATTCCTTTAGTTCAGACGTTGCCGAAGCTCAGAAAGAATTTCAGCTGGGGAGGGTACGCTCGGCACTGGACCGCATCCGCCAGATCGAAACGCTATTCAATGGGATCGTCGGTCGTTGGAATGGTCAGGTCGGCCAAGTAATATCGTCGGCGCGACAGGGACGACAACAACTGTCGATCCAGAAGCTCAACGAAGTCAAAAACGCTCAGACGAAAATGCAACAACTGACCGGACCAGCGAGCAAGTCTTTTCAGGATCTGGCGTCAGCACTTGAACACGCCGTATCGATGGAGGGACGAAGTCCCGAAGACGAATCAGCAGATCTGAAAACGGAAGACACCAAACCAGAAGATACCGCGAAGAAAAGCACTGCATCGGAAAGTCAAACACCACACACGAAGACAACGGAACTTCACGCACAGTCAGTTGAAACGCCCGATGTGAATCTGCTTGGCAGCTACATGACCAACTATCGCTTCGGTCAAAAGCTGGTGATCAAAAAGGGCAGTGACAACGTGGCCCGACTTGACCCAAGACTGGAAACAGATAAGTTTTATTTTGCCAGCGGCTTCGACCCGCCGCGTGTTTTTCGTGTTCGTGAACTCAAACGCGGATCAGTAGTCCTTTATGACCCGTTGCAGGGAGGTGAGGTTCTACTGGAGGGGGCTGTACTGAAAGCTCAAATCCGACAGGGCATCTGGAGTTTATCGCCAAGGAAACGGTGACCACAGAAAAGGCACATCAAAGAACTCCAGCCCGACTGGACGAATCCAAGCTTGGCGGCCGATGACACACCTGTTCGCTGCCGATGACGCACCTGTTCGCTGCCGACAAACAAACCGTGGTGAATGAAGTCGATTTCCGCAACATGGAAATCGGTCGGGCATCACAGATTCCAGATAGAAACACTGTGGAAACACATTCGCTTGACCTGACGTCCGCAAACTTCAAACGTGATCCGTTGCCGACAATCAGTCGGATCAGGGACATGGGTCCGGTCATCCGCACCCGCATGCCGTTTCTTGGCAACGTTTGGCTCACGACCAATCACGCAACGACCAGCGAGGTACTCAGGAACAAAGAGACATTTGTCACCAACCCGGGTAATGCCGGGCGACGTGGGATCGCCGGATTTCGTTGGTGGATGCCCCGAACGATTCGAGCCATCACCACCAACATGTTGGGCAAGGACGAGCCTGATCATCGGCGACTTCGCAAGATCGTCGAATCTGCGTTCCTTCGACAAAGTATCGAATGTATGCGAGCCCGAATAGCAACACTGGCTGAACAGCAACTCAACGTCCTGGAAGAACAGGCCGCGCGTGCAGGCGGACAAGTAGACTTTGTGAAGCACTTTGCTCGCCCCTTTCCTCTGTCGGTCATCTCTGAACTGCTGGGACTGCCGGAAAGTGATCGGAAGAAAATCATGATCTGGGCAGCCCGCTTTACCAACATCAAAAACTCGACGGATTTATTCAAAGCGTTTCCCGCGATCTGGAAGATCAGTCGTTATTTCCGTCAGCAGTTTTCAGAGTGTCGAATCCGGCCGCGCCCCGGCATGATTTCGGCCTTGGTAGCTGCAGAGCAAGAAGAAGGCACGTTGGATGAAGAAGAACTGCTTGCCACCGCCTTCCTGCTGCTGTTGGCTGGCCACGAAACCACCGTGCATCTGATCGCAGCCGGTCTGTTGTCTCTGTTGCAACACCCGGTCCAGAAACAGCAACTGACACAAGACTGGTCAAAAATCGACACAGCAATTAATGAGATGCTCCGATACAACTCAACCGTCCAGACGACGGAACCGCGTTATATCGCCAACGACACCTGTTTTCATGGCGTAGCGATGTCACGCGGAGAAGTCATCATGCCGTTCCTGGCAGCCGCCAACGCCGATCCAAAGCAGTTTCCAAACCCGGAAACATTCGACATCTCGCGCAGTCCCAACCAACATCTTGCCTTCGGCAACGGAATCCATACATGCCTTGGCATGCGACTGGCCAAGGCTGAAGCCACAACTGCATTTCAACAGTTCTTTGCACGTTTTCCAGATTTTGAGCTGGCAGTGCCTGAGGGTCAAATTCAATGGAGCGAGGGCGTTGGCACGCGATCCCTATTGGGACTGCCGCTGCAACTGAACCTGTCCGTTTAATACCAATCACCCGGGCAATACTGGACTCCACGGTTGAGGAAGACTGTCCTTCAGTAGAACCTGAATGGGCTCTCATTGCTGCGACCTCGGATCCAGACCATCAGGTCCCGATCACCCATCGCGCCCCAGTCTTTCCGTGACCGACTTGTGCAACGAGAAACCTGCCCCCATCAACTCATGGATGGCAGCGGCATCTGGATCCACTCGCTTGTTCCGGCGATAATGGATCAAGCCATCACTCTGACTTTCAAAAGAAAAATCGGGGTTGGCTTCAAAAGACTGGACGAGCATCGGATCGAGGAATTCTCGAGCTTCGTCCTCGTTAGCTGACTTGAGGACAAACTTGCGAGAGAATTCCGGCTGCTCCCGCAGCTGAATGTCCTGACCTCCGAACATCGTTCGAATGGCATCAAAAAGCCCCCGCCGCGGACGAATCTGCAAAGCCGGCAATTCAGGGCCATCCATACTGGCAGCTACTACGGACATGCGGTGGTCTTTCCTGCTCTTACCATGGCCGGTAACAAAGCTGTAATCGAAAACTTCCATTTTCAACTCTGGTGTATCTGCCACCATCAAATTGGTCAACTTGTGGCCCCGGCCAAGGTTGAACAGCGACATCGATTTCAGTTTCAATAGCAGTTCCTCATTACCCTCGGGAAAAAAGATCAAACCGAGCTCCTCAGAAACATCGGCCAAGGCCTCGCTACGTTCCTTGAGTTGGCGTTTCATATGCGCCCGGACCAACAGCACGATCGCAACCACCACAAGAAAAACGCCGCCGTAAACGCACATGAGGAAGAGCACCAAGTGCCGGTCTATCCATCCTTTTTCCTCAAGTTGACCGTCTCCTTGGTCGGGATCACGCACCGCCTGCTTCGGCCCATTTTCTCCACCCACCGTTTTTCCCAAATCCGACTGCTGTGCCGCGGTAACCTCGTTCCGAACGGGCACCTCGTTTCCAGAATCATTGGCAACCACCGGCGCCGCGAGAAAAACGGTCGACAGAAGTTGTAACAACATCAAAAAAGCCCTTCCAGAACAAGAGATTCACAGCCGCAGTTTCAATTCCAGGCCACCTGCCTTAAAGAAACACCTGCCCCACACGTCGTTACATTCCGATACCAGCACTGAATCAACGGCACACCGCCCCAAGCGTCTGCATCAGACAACGAATGTCATCCCTCTCTTGGATATCCCTTGGCATTTCTGGTCCAAACGTACCGGCGGAAATATAAACCCCTTGACCATGAACCGCAAATTCGATTCCGCCAAAGGTGAAACGGCTGGACACTTCCCACCCGTTGTATTCCTCGGGGATGATGCAAACACCCTCCACATGCTTGAATCGTTCACGAAGGGTTGCGTCATCGGCATCCGCCCAATGCCACCTGGACTGCCACATGGAACACTCGTCACAAGAGGTCGCCTGATAAAAGTCATCGGCAACTCGCAGCAGCGCCTCAAAGGTACAGTCGGCTTGTTTGACGAACAAACAGGCACCGCAACCATCGACTCCATCATTTTGAATGAGAAAAAGATAGTCCTTGAAACAGAACGACAGATCGACCGGCCCCTTACACCCGGAACCCTGCACCTCTGTTGCTTCCAAAGAATTAGCAAGTTGCTAGAATTCAACAAGTGACACTGAACGATCAACATCAAGTTCAAAAATGAACCACTGTCCATCACAACCCGGCGGAGAATGAAGGCTTCCCTAGCGATGTGGATTGCATTGTTCTGCCTCGTTCAATCTCAATGGAAGCGTGGGTAGGCTAATCATGTTCCGCAAAGGCAATGGTTTGGTTTTTGCGCAGCAACAGAAAATGAATGGCCGAGGACCCGATGACTGAACATGCAACCACAAACAGTAAAAGCTGCTAATCAGGCATGAAAAGCCAAACTCTCGATCACAGAAAGCCAGTATCGACAGCCTGATTCGGACATCAGTGCGCAATCACAAGATCCGACGTCTCCGAGTTTTCTACGAGTCCATTACCCACACTTGCCGACGCCAGTCATGTCAATGGAAGCGGATTCAGAAACACACGATTTCGAAATTAAAGCCGGAGTTTTCGTCGGGTAGAAGGCTTGAGCCGTACGTGAGCGAACAGCTGCGACGGTAGCGAGCACCAATGCCATCGCCCCGAAAAGACGTGCGTAATTCAACTCCAAATTGAACGACTGAACGCAGTTTGGATTGATGTTTGCCTCAAAACTGATCTGTGACAAAGGTTCATTTCGTCGAACTTGACGCCAAGTATGGCGTTCCGCGAGGCATCTGCTGTCTGTATTGGGAATGTAGCATCAACACGGGAAAAATCAGGATCGGGAACAGCTTTGACACGAACCGCAAGGATCCGTACATTGGGACTTGGAAGGCTTGCCCTCTTTATTGAGCTTCGCTGAGAGGCGCTGCTCTGTTTTTCATGAACGATACGTATCCAATGCAATTCTCTTCCGACAAACAACCGTACTCTGTTGGTCCCAAGACAGATACAATGTCAATGAGAAAGCGAATTCGAAATCTGTTGCCACAGTTTTCAATTCTGGTAATGACTGTATGCTTATTCACCTCGATGGTTGTACCGCAATGCGTCGGAATCACGCTGGAGGTGTACGAAACGCAAGCTCCTGCGCAGGAAGACACCAACAGCAGTGAAGAAGAAGAACGATTGGCCAATGTTTCCATCAGATGGAAAACCAGGGCGATCCCAAACTTTGCGCATCGGAGGCCGTGTCGAAACAAACCATTGCGACAACCTCAAGCCTCTTGCCTGTCTCAGACGCCAACGATCGTTGGACACTATCTAGCCAACGGTCTACGCGCACCGCTGATGATCTAGACTGCCACGTGTGTTTCCGTCCGCGAAGGCTTGCCCCTGACGATCCTTTCTTCGATCGGTGGGTCAACTCGTCCTCATTCTATCGCCGGCATGCGGATATTGAACTTTCGCATGGGGGCAACAGGGACCGGTCGATTTTCTGGACACAAGCGGCAGATAAGAAACCTGTCGTGTCCGGGCGACTAGTCTCTCGAAACTTCAACGGTTGTACCATCCACGTTGTACCATCCGTGTTGTACGACCAACCAGCCTGAGGCCAACATGCATCGACTTAAAAATGCGATCCATCAGGGTCAAGTGATTCTTGACCTGCTTGCAACTGATGTCGAATCAGCAATACGCACGACCATTGCCACAATGGTTGAACGGAACCTTCTGCCTGAATCCGTAGCAGACAAGGTCTGCGACTCTCTTCTGCTGCGTGAACGGCATGCGCCTACGGCCATTGGGCACGGTGTAGCCATTCCTCATGCGTATGTTGATGGCATCAAGGAACAGACGGTTGTTTTTGTCCGGCTCGACCATCCGGTAAACATGGGAGCACCGGATGGCATCCCCACGCAATTCATGCTCTTCCTGCTGGGCCCGACCGGCGCTGCAGAAGAACACCTCGACACCATTGCCGGTATCGCCCGTCTGATGTCAGACGACGAGTTTCGCTACGAAGCCGGCACGGCCAAATCGATCACGGCCCTTGAGGAAGCGTTACAGCATTTTGAGGCTCGCACTGTCCCAGATCCCGTTCCCTGCTCAACCGAACTTACTCAGGGGCTGTCCTACAAAGGCGGACTGTTCCAAGGAATCAAATGTGACATCGCAAGACGCCTGCCGCACTACGTCGACGATTTTCGCGAAGGGCTGCACCCCAAGTGCATCGGCTCGACACTCTTTCTGTTTTTTGCCTGCCTCGCACCCGCGGTCACGTTCGGCGGTGTGATGGCAATCGAAACGAATGGAGAGATCGGGGCGGTCGAAATGATTGCCGCCTCCGCCTTTTGCGGCGTTGTTTTTGCCCTGATGTCAGGGCAACCGCTAATCATCCTTGGCGGCACCGGTCCACTGCTCGTGTTCACCGCCATCCTATTCCGTCTATGCGGTGACATGAATCTTCCTTTCCTTGCGTCGTATGCGTGGGTAGGAATCTGGTCTGCTGCCTTCCTCCTGATTTTGGCAGTGACTGAAGCCAGCTGCCTGATGAGATACTTTACCCGCTTTACAGACGAGATATTTTCCGCCCTGATCTCGGTGATCTTCATTTACGAAGCAATCAAGTCGCTGGTGAAGATTTTCCGCGATACGGATGTCAAACAGCACCACGACACCGCATTGTTGTCGCTGCTACTGGCGCTAGGTACGTTTTACATTGCCATCAGCCTTTCTCGATTCCGACGCAGCAGTTATCTGCGTCCGCGAATTCGCGAATTCGTGGCGGATTTCGGACCCGCACTGGCAATCGGCGCGATGACCATCATTTCGGTCTGGCTGAACGAAGTCGAACTGGATGTTTTGCCAGCGCCAGATCAGTTCGGCACCACAACCGGACGTGGCTGGCTGGTGGACCTGAGTGCCATTCCCACCTGGGCGAAATTCGCAGCTGCCGGTCCCGCATTGCTAGTCACTGTTCTGATTTTTCTGGATCAAAACATTACCGCACGCATTGTCAACAGCCCCGACCATCGATTGCATAAAGGGGAAGCCTACCATCTGGATCTGGGCGTGGTTGGTATCCTGATCGCCTGCTGCTCGATGATCGGTTTACCATGGCTGGTTGCCGCCACGGTTAGATCGCTGAACCACGTTCGGAGCCTTGCGACCATCGACAGTGTTACCCTGCCTAACGGTGAGACACATGAGCGGATTGTCCACGTTCGCGAAAATCGCATGACGGGTCTGACGATTCATTTGCTGATTGGCCTCTCACTGCTGCTGTTGCCATGGTTGAAAGAAATCCCCATGGCCGTTTTGTACGGTTTGTTTCTGTTCATGGGAATTGTCTCGATGTCGGGCAATCAGTTTTTTGAGCGACTGAGTCTGTGGCTGAGAGATCCCGACCTTTATCCCGTGACACACTACATTCGCAGGGTTCCCAGCCGGACGATTCATGCCTTCACCGCATTACAAGTTGCCTGCCTGGCCATTTTATGGATCGTAAAAAGCAGTTCGATCGGCATCCTCTTCCCGATCTTCATCGCCTTACTCGTTCCCGTCCGGATGATTGCTGAGATGTTCTTCAGCGCTGAACACCTGGCTGCGCTCGACGCCGACGAAGAACCCGAAGAGGAAGAGACACACTGGTCTGTCTGATCAATCAGACAACCGGAAAGTAATCGGCCCGTAATTCAGCACATGATCCACTATCGAAGAACGACTTCGATCTGCCAGCGAAAATTCTGGTGTATTCTGAAACCTGTCCGAGTCGGTGCGGTGACAGTCAGTCCCTGTTTCTCAATCAACAGGTTGCATGGACGATCAACCAAATAGCGGATTTGCCCTGCAATCATGAAAGACGAGCTAGGCGTGCATCAATCAGCATTCGAAGTGCAAGAAGCAGTACTGAATCCCATGCTGATTGCTGGCGTTCGCATGACTGGCAAGTACAGCGACTGCGGCAACGGTTTCCCTTAAATCCGCAGGCAACTCGGCCGACACATCTGCGGCAAAGCATTCCTCCTACACTACGACGATGAATACAAAGCAGACAATGCTGATTTTGAAGCCTGCATGCCAATCCGAAAGGGAACCAGCAGCGAAACAATCACCGTGAGGGAACTGGCAGCTGGACGATGCGTTTCATTGCTTCACCGGGGCCCCTACGAGTAACGATACGTGGCCTCGAACAAGGGGTTTCCAATGTGCAGACAGGCTTCATTTTTCTGTTCGCCATCAACATTCGCATCTCCAGGGAACGCGCACATCATGAAACGAGTACTGTTGTTCATCGGCCCACTTCTCAGCCTGCTTGGATCGCTGGGTTTCTTCATGTTTGGAAACGCACTGGTTGGTGTATTCGAAGTACTTACCTTTCGCATGGAAGACCCGTCTCTACCTTCAACGCTGGCCGAATTTCACTGGGCCGTCGTGTCAGCCTCAGCCCTTGTGATGGGCTTGGTCATATTGTCCGCGGCCTTCGTCATTCGAGATAGCGGGCGGTCGATTTCCTGGATTGGAAGGATGATGTACGTCGGGGCCGGGCTGTTGCTCATGATCGGGGCGGTGTTTTTGATTTGGAGTACCATGCATGCAAAAAGTAGCTTCGTCGAGATTGCAACTTCGTCAGTGTCTCCAACGATCGAAAGTGTCCGGGAAATGATTCAGTCGGTCGATCCCATCATGACAGTTGGTTCTGCCTTGCTGGGGCTGTCGACGCTGGTTTTGGTTGTGGCGGGTCTGGTCGGTTTTCAGACAAATTCATCGAACGAGGATGTCAGACGAGGGTCACTCAGCAATGTATTCGCCATGGTGTCTATTCTGATCGGCGGGATATTACTGTTACTGATTCTATCCCTCAGGTTAAACGGCAACGAAATCGAAACGCTCATCACCGAATCATCCGTCATTTTCAAACCGGCGGACTTGGGAATGATTTTGACGGGCATCGTGAACAAGTCTTTGTTGGTATTCGGGGGACTGGCCATGATGGGGGGGGTTCAAGTCCTCAATGGACTTCTTGTGTCATCTGCACGAACGGAGCCAAAGCTCTAACGTTGAAATGGGTGACGCTGTGACTCTCTGAAAGACCATTCAAAAAGATCATGGACGCTCATGTAACGTGATGGCTCATGTAACGTGATGGCTCATGTAACGTGATGGCTCATGTAACGTGATGATGGTACAAGCGAAAATATCCGGCGTCTGGATGTGCCACCGGATCAAGGCAGATCGAATCCCGTTTGTGCTTATTGGCATGATTGGCATTGATGGCCCAGCAAGATTCCTCAGAATCGATCGTTTGGGATGTGGAGCCCTCACAATTTGGTTGCTTTTGGAAACTGCGTCTCTGTAGAACAAGATCGTGTTCCCGTTCGATTTGCGTCATTCTGCCCATTGGGAAAGCAGGCTGAAATGGGCCGTATTCCGTCAACCTCAACCTCGCAACATCACCCATCCTGCAGGCGTCATCCGTAGGCGACTTATTGCGACACCGTTTTACAGTGATTTGGGTCGCGAATTGTTTCACTTGAAGTACCCCGTGGTGAACATTGGCTTGTGGATTGGGTAAGATACTTCCCATGCTTCAAGTCTTTGTTGACCCTTCTAGAGACGCTTGGTGTTTGACTATCTGCACAAGTGGTTAGGTATTCCCCCTGAGGAACAGCCACCAAATCACTATCGCTTGCTTGGGATCAGTCTGTTTGAGAGTGATGCTGACGTTATCGATGCGGCTGCTGACAAGCAACTGTTGTTCTTGCATGACCTCGTGAATGGTGAACATGGCGAGGTAGCGGAGGAACTGTCGAATCAGATTTGTGCGGTGCGGTTGCTGCTTCTCAATGCGGACAAGAAGCAGGCATACGACCGGACCCTTCAGGCCCAACGGGACGGCTCAAAGAAACCAGTTCAAGCAGGACCGTCCATTGCCGGGAATGTTGGATCCAATGGTCCCCCGGTTGTTCAGGTCCCCGCAACGGTTGCAGCTTCAAAACAACCTCAAGTTAGATTGCGGGCGAGACCACAGACAGGGAACTCGGCGCGTCACAGAGCAAAACGAGTCAGTTGGGGCGGTCGCACCATAAAATTGTCTATCTATTCGGGGCTGATAGTGTTCCTGCTGCTTGGATTCGCTATTGCAACAGGGCGTCTTGTTATTGACTTTGCCAGCCTAGGTGGATTGTATCGAAAACCTGAAAAACCGGCATCCGAGCCACCTGCGGAACGGAGTTCTCGCAGGATGGAAAACCGCAGGTCAGTTCTCAAGCAAGACATCAAAGATGATGAGGCAGGCCGAATTACAGAGCAGGACCAGATGCCTCAGGAAGCTGTGGAGGTAGGGACTGCCGGATCCTCCGCATTCGAAGGCTTAGCTCCAGCGCTCGCACCGTGTCCAAGCGACGAGCAACTCGCAGAGCAAATAGACCGGATTCGGAAACAAACCACGGACGAATGGAAGGTTGCTCAGGAAGAAGACAGGAAGCTGGAGTTTGCCAGAGCCATCTTCAGAATGGGGATGAAGGAGAAGACCAATTTAGTTGCCCGCTATGCACACTTGCAACTTGCCCATCAATTGATGCTACAGCAGGGAGACTATGATTCGGCCTTCGGTGTGCTTGATAGCATCGAATCCAACTTCAGTGACTTTGATGCAAGACAACTGAAAGTTGATGCGCTCGAGCAAACGATTGCATTGCCACCCACCGAGCGTCTGGACGTGCTGTTCATGTCCATCTGCGAGGTGGTAGAAGAAAGTGCTGAAGATCAAGAGTTCGATGCGGCAAAATCACTTTGCGATTCAACGCGAACCAAATTATTACTGTCGCAGGAAGACATCGAAACGATCGACCAGCTTCGCTTGGACATCGAGGACATTTCAGAAGCGTTTGTTGAGAAAACCAAAGCTGAACAGTTGCTGGAAACGGTACCGGAGAATCCGGAAGCACTCGGTCGGATCGGCACTTATTTGTGCCTCTACCGACATCAATGGGAAGACGGTCTCGCGATGTTGTCAAAAGGCGTGGGCGGCTATTCGGGGGCCGCGTCGCGTGAGGTCATTGCGAACGACAGCATCGAGGCGGCGGATGCCTGGTTTCAGTTGATGGCAAACGAAACGTCTCGGTTGCGGCAGATGGCAATCGCGACTCATGCGAGGGAACTGTATCAACAAATTCTTCCCGAAAGCAGCCCTTCAGAAGCCAATGTCATTGAGAAGCGACTCAAGGGCATCGAGAGAATGGTCAAACGCAAACACCGATATCAGCTGGGTGACCGCGTGTTGGCAAGGGAAATAGGTTATCGGGAATTCACATCGAAAGATTCAAAAAGCGACCGTGTCGAGCGTCAGGAAAACAGGTTTGTACTTGGAATGGGACGAAGGCTTGATGGTAGGGGAGAGGCCATTGCCTCGCTCGAATTGAAAAATGCCTCGCTCATCCGGGCTACAATGCGGCAGACAAAGG
Source organism: Rubripirellula sp. (assembly GCA_028823035.1). Lineage (GTDB taxonomy): Bacteria > Planctomycetota > Planctomycetia > Pirellulales > Pirellulaceae > Rubripirellula. The sequence continues at coordinate 11,383 of JAPKCI010000054.1, read as the reverse complement.
ATTATGGTGGCGCGATCACGCCCAAGTCCCGCATGGGATTCTTTGTGGATTACCATACCCCGGGCGGATATGAGAAACGAGTGTTTCTGTCGTTTCCGCAAGATCAGGGTTCCTCCTTTGAACAGCCGAACTGGGGTGCTGTTCGTCGCCCCAGTGAAGTGGTGGAACTAGGGTGGTCCAGGCACCAGGAACTGGATCTTGAAAAATGGGCACCTGAGAATTGGGATGGGCGGTGTTGGTTCATGATTTACATGAAAGATACGGGAGCGTTTCACAGCATCGAAGTCACGTTGAGTTGGTAGATTTACGATCATTATTGGATTGAAGGGTTGTCTCATTGTCGAAACACATCCCACCACCCGTGCTCGGGATTGACTTAGGGACAACCCGCAGCGTCGTTGCGTTTGTCAATGCGAAAGGCGAACCGGAAACAATTCGCAATCGGGAAGGCGAGTTCACCACGCCGTCGGTTGTGTTGTTCGAAGAAGATTGTGTTTCGGTTGGAAAAGAAGCGCTAAAAGCAGTCGCGACAGTGCCAGAGAAAGTGGCCAGGTTCGCCAAGCGAGAGATGGGAAAAGACGAATACCCCATCAAGTTCGGAGATCAGTGCTATAGTCCCGAACTGATTCAGGCTGCGATCCTTGAACGGTTGCGACTGGATGCCGAAGCGAGACTTGGCTGTACTTTGCGTAAGGCTGTGATTTCAGTTCCAGCATATTTTGATGAGCCCAAGCGACGTGCAACGATCGATGCCGGACTGTTGGCTGGTTTGAAAGTGGAAGCCATTATCAATGAGCCAACTGCAGCAGCACTGGCATTCGGTTTGGAATCAAAACCGTATGGATCCGGCGTTGATCCGATAGGCGGACAGCCGTGCACCGTGTTGGTTTACGATTTGGGAGGGGGCACCTTTGATGTGTCGGTCGTAGCCTTGGATGGAACGCAGTTTGTCGTGAAGGCAACTGACGGTAATGCCAGATTGGGAGGCATGGACTGGGACAAGTGCCTTGCCACATGGCTGGACGATCAATTCGCTGCGAGCCATGCCTGTCGTCCGTCCACGACGCTCGTTGGACAGTCCATGCTGATGCGTGAATCAGAGGAAATTAAACACGCTCTCAGCGCTCGCAACCAGTGCAAAGTTCGGATCGCATTCGACGGATTTCAATTGCGGACAGAAATTACAAGAACGAAGTTTGAAGAACTATCCGCTCACTTGCTTGATAGAACGCGTTTTACAGTGCGACATTTATTAAAAGGGAATGCCATTGCCTGGGATGCTATCGACAGAATCATCCTGGTAGGCGGCTCCACAAGAATGCCCCAAGTGAGGGAACTGCTGCAACGTGAGTCTGGCAAGGAACCTGAGTTCACGGTATCGGCTGACGAAGCGGTGGCTCATGGGGCGGCTATCTATGCCGCTTCGCTGAACGAAGTGGAATCGGAAGACGAGAAAAAAACTCAGATCCGTGTTACAGATGTTAACGCTCATGACCTCGGAGTTTTGGGATATGACCGAGAAACGAAGCGGCGGTGTAACCATGTCATGATCAAACGAAACACTTCTTTACCTGCATCCAATGTTTCAAGGTTTGAAACAATTCGGGAAAATCAGAGAAGTGTCGCGGTAGAGGTGGTGGAAGGGGGTGATAAGCGGGGAAAAAGTTCAGCTCGCATCGGAAAATGTCTCATTGATGACCTTCCCGCGAATCTGCCTCTTGGTACACCAGTGGATGTACTTTTCCGCTATGAGTCCGATGGATTGATCACCGTGAAGGCGTCGTTGCCGGCGGCCGGACGGCAGGCCAATCTCACGATTGATCGTGCGGTCCCGGGATCGGGTGACAAGTTCAATAAGATGAAGGATATCTACGCTGCACTTGGGTTGCAGGAGGACGATTAGCTCTTGCTAGGTAAGTCGATGCTGGACCCAAGCTTGGCACGGATACCCTGCCCCGTTTCGGGTGATGCTGTGGCGCATTGGTTTTTCGCAGAGAGGGTGTGATGAACGAGAGATTTTCTGATCACGAGGAAGTGTCATCAATGCCGCTCGTTCATATTGCGGCCAGCAGCGTGCTGGTCGTAGGCCCCGCTAGCTATTCCGTTAGGCGGGGGCCCATGGTGACCGATGCCATGCGTTCTACATGACACCCAGGACCTGATCACCGGCGAGCAGGGCAAACAGATCCTCGTCGTCGTCGTCGTCAAGCACCGCATCGGCGGCACTCAGCCATGCGTTGAAGACCGGCGTTTCGTCGCTGCGCTCGGATTCGGCTTCCAATCCACTTTGCCGACTGAGGTGGTTGATCACACGCAACGCGTCCAGCGGCGTGATTGCGCCGTCCATGGAGGAATCAAGTAGCATGCCACCAAGCGATGCAACGGTACGCAGCGGTTGGTCAATTCGGTCAATACCGCGACTGAGTGCATTCAAGACGACCAAAGCATCATTCGCAGTAACGACCCCATCTACGTTGGTGTCCAGCGGGTTGGCGAGGTTGCTCAGCGATCCGACTGGATCGATCGCGCTGCTACCGTCGTTCAGTGGCGGATCAAAGTTGCCCATAATGGGCAAAGCCAAGTCATCACCAAACTGTGCGATCAGGTCGTTCCCCAGCGGGGCCGGACTGAATGGGCTGAAGACGGTACTTGGCAAGGTCGTTGCCGGTATCGGAGCAGACGGCAAAACGTCGGAGACCAGAAAGTGGAATTCACCCGCGTTCTTGGGCAACTGACCTTCGCGACCCGGTACCCACATCACAATATCGTCAACGCCATCCAGATTGACGTCACCGGCGACGGGTTTCTCACCAAAACCGCTAAAGCCGAACGTCACGACATCGATTGGTCCTGCGACGGTTGGTCCTGCGACGCCATAAACGCTGACCAGCGTGAACAAGAACTCACCGGTGTCATTGTTGTACGTCGCCAAGTCATCGGTGCCGTCGCCATTGAAGTCGCCGACCAATGGCACGCCGCGCGTGGCGGCGGGGAAGCGTTCTCCAGCATCGATACTGTTGTTGCCATTGACATCCAGGTACCAATAACTGCCGTCGTAGGCGCCGATTTCATCGCCCGGATGCGCGGCATTAAAATCACCCGCGACCGGGATCGCGTTGACGTTAAAGGCCATCGTGCCGACGGTATCGCCCACCCCGTTGTCGTTGGTGTCCAGGAAGAACTGGTACATGCCATTGAAGGCACCATAGGCACCCAGTTTGTCATATCCGGACGCCGTTAGAGCACCGACCGGAGCGAAGTTCCCTGCAAAGTAGGCATCGGTGGAACTGCCGAAGTTGTAAACAAAATCGCGGTTGGTGGCATCGTTGTCTTGGCCTTCCGGATCCCAGACCATGTTGCCGTTGATGTCCACGTACACCACGCCTTGGCTCCATACCGCCACCTCTGGCCGACTGTCCACAGTAAAACGTGCTACAAAGTCGCCGCCCGAGATGCCATCGCCACTGGGGAAATCTGGGCCGCTGTTTGGTTCGTTGGCGTTGCTTTCACCATCCAGAAGATTGCCGCTGGGATCGGAGATCGAGTCGGACAGCGTCAGCGTGTAGCGATCATCAGGCAACGGATCAGCGAAATCTATCGTGATGGTTGCTGTTGCTGCCTCACCCGCAATTACTGGGCCGTTCACTACGGAGATTTCCGCGATCGTGATAATCCCGTTGTGATCACCAACGAGTTGATAGTGTCCTAGGTTGGATGCAACAGATTCATCCAACGCGCCGTAGAGGAAACCTGAAAAACGTAGCGGCTCGTCTTGGATATGGATCACAAGACTGTTCAGCAACGGAGTCGGTCCCTGAGCCGGTTTGACATCGAACAAATTGAATGTTGGGTTGCCGTTAATCTGGATGGCCTGTTCTGGGCCGGCGCCGTCTGGGTCGACGACCTGCGGACCCAGCGTATCACCGTCCACGACTTTGATGTCGTAGATATTGATCGCCTCCGGGGTCTCGCCATGAATCCGCAGCATGTAACTGTTCCCTTGCTCGACCCCGATCGATTGAACTGCTGGATCGGTCGAAGTCGGCAACCGTACGATTGGCGTCCCGTTCGCTTCATAGATGTCGATGCGCAATTGGCCGTCGCCAGGCAGGCCGGGCTCGCCGTTGGGTAACGTCGGTACCGGATCGTGAACCACCTCGAACTGGAAAGTGCCGGTCTCGGTTGCGGTAAACCGATACCAGTCCTCGTCGCCGGGCAAATCAAATCCCAGTCCGTAGGGGTCGGTCTCTCCACCGGGAGAGATATTCGGTTTGGTGGTGTGCTCGAAAAGATCGCTGATTTCCGTTGGATTCAAACGGCTGTTGTTGAATTCGAACGTGTCGGGTTGGAAAACCACAATGCGTCCATGCCCGTCGTTGCCCGCTCCGCCGGTGACCGGATCGAGCGGCAAAATGTCGACAAACTCGATGCCCGAGTACCAGACTGGCGGCAACGATCCGACGTGAACCGTACCGCTCCGTTCGTCGGTGCCCTGATGAAGGCGAACCGTGTTGCCAATGCCTTGGTCTTCGACGATGAGCCGATCGCTGGCGTTCGGATCGTCACCGTCCACGACCACAGGGATCGGCCCAGGCGCGACGACAAACGTGTCGTCGCCTCCGTTGCCGTTGAGTGTCAGGACGGTGTAGTTGTCCGTGTCGACAATCAGGTCAAACAGTCCGAAGAGCTGGATGTCATGCCCGCCCGGGACGGGGTCAAAACGCACGATCGCCGCGTCGGCTGCCCCAGTGTCGCGCAGGTTGACCGTCAGCTTCTCGTTTTCGCCAAGATTGGCGTTGGCCGTGATGTCCTCGACATTCGTGAACGAAACCACCTGGCTGTTAAACGCCGACGTGATACCCGGCGAATCGATGTGCCCCGCTTGGGGAGCGGTCGCCGTCACACTCGTCGTGTCGATCAGCCCGGCCACGTTGTTGTACGTGATGCGATCCGTGCCATCCCCGCCATCGATCGTGACCGCCACCATCCACGGCAGCAAGGCAGTGGCGAACGGCGACACAGTGCTCTGGTCGTCCATGTCGCCCGCGTTGAAGGTGAAGCTGTCAACGCCGCTGAAGGAGATGGGGATTCCTCCATTCAACGTGAACGTGCCCGCATGCTGGCCGGTCCCCGTAAGGATCATGACGTCAGCGTCGCCGGCTGCCGTCAGCAGTGTGACGCTGCCGCCACCGGCTGCATTCGTGATATTCACGAACTCGAAGTTGTTGAACGTCACCGGCTGCCGCCCCGCGGCCGTGATCTGATTGCCAAAGATCGTCACCGGCAGGCCATCGGCCGTGAAGTTCAGCGTGTCACTGCCGTCCTCAGCATCCACAGTAATCGGCGTGTCGACAGAGGGTGTAATGGTAAATGTGTCATCGTCGTCGGCAGCCGCGTCCACGCCGATTGAGGCCATCGGTGCGATGAGCGTACCGGCCACAATCACGTTCGCGCCCGTCGTGTCGGCCGCATCGTCGTTAAAGTCAGCCGTAATAGTAATGCTGGTATTTGCCTGGATCGTCGAGCCGAACGAAACCGTGATGTTATCACCCGCGCGAAGCGTCACGGACGAGCCGGTAGACTCGATGGTGACACCCGAATTCACCGTCAAGTCATCGCCGGCAACCGCCGTTTCCGTCGCCGTCAGCACGATGGCGCCTGCCGACATAACGTCCGCGCCCACGACCAGAGGGCTGCCGGAGCTGATTGTCACCTCGGCATCGACCCCAGTCGCGCTGATCGGACCGCTCACCGTGATGCCCTGCCCAGCCGCGGTGTTGCCCTGGCTGGAAATGATCACATCGCCGCCGCCCATGTTCGAGATGCCGGTGATGTCAAGCGCCGCCGGAGTACCGGCAGTGTTGTCAATCGCGATGTCTCCGCTGGCCGTGTTGGTGGCATTGAGCGTGGCCACGCGGGTCTCGAGTGGATCGGCGGCCGTCCCGATGCCACCAACTGCGATGGTCGTCAGCCCCAAAGCGGTGATGTCTGTGCCGACGCCCGCGTCGGCGTCACTGATGGCCCCCGTCGAGATCAACGTGACGCTGCCCGTGGTCTGGATCAAGTCCACCGCGGTGGGACCGACCACTTGCAAGTAGCTGTCGGTCGGGCCGGCGGTCACATTGATCACGCCCGCCACTTGAATGCCCAGCGGTGCAGAGAAGGTTCCGATCACATTAGCCTGATCACGGGCCAACACCGACTGGTCCCGCACTCGCTCGGATGCGTCGCGAACGATCACCGCCTTCTGGGCGGCTGCGTCCGCGATGGAAAAGGACTCGTCGAAGGCATTTTTTGTCTGCGTCGCCAATATCTTGGTAGAATTGGCGGCGGCAAGTTTCGCTTTTGCTTCCAAAAGTGCGGTCTGCGCAGTCGACTTTTGTCCGTCAACTACGCCCTTCGCAATTAGCTGCCCTTGAAGGGCCCCATTAGCAACTTCATGGGCAACGACTAATACGGCCGCAGCGGTTGCCGCCCCACCGTCGCCCGTAACCGGAACGGCTTGTGCTGCTCCGGATACCGCGGCCGCTATACTCTTTGCCGTCGATGTGCCGACGGTGACGCCCCTGGATATCTCGATGGATAGCGCCAAATTAGACGAGGCTGTATCTAGTGGATCAAAGTCATTTTGCTTGGACGATACCTCCCCAGTCGCAGCGATAACGGCCGCGTCAGCCTGCGTCTTCGCGGCAGCGACGATTTCCGACCCACTGTGAAATGCTTCAGCCGAAGTCAGTTTTGCGTCCGCCTCGCCGCTCGCCGCCGCCGCCTCCGCGATCTTGAAGGTTTCGTCGAGCTCGGCCTCGCGCGCGGTCGGAGCTGCACCGCTCAGCGTCGTCGTCCCGGCGATCACGTTGAGTGTCGTCCCGTTGCCGTCAATGATGATCCCAGCGAGCGATTGGAGGATGACATCGCCCGTCCCCGCGTCGAGTAGCCCGATCGTGATGTGCCCATCGGCGTTGACCATAATATCGCCGTCGGCCGTCTTCAGATTACCCAGCACGGCCACCCCGCCACTGCCGGCGATCATCCCGGCGTGGATGGTGATCGTGCCCGTACCTTGAGTTTGGATCGTGTCCGCTGCATCGAGAAATACGATATCCCCCGTCTGCGTCCGGAGGACAAGGGAACGGTCGGATGCGATGGTTGCCGTGTTGTCGTCGATGTTTTCAATCGTGATGGACTCGGCATCGAACGTCAGCGTGCCGCTGCCCGAAGCCTCTAGGGCCGCTTCCGTGAGCAGGAGCGGGCCGATATTGGTCACGTTGGCACCGCCCGCTCCACCGTCGGAAGTCAGGATCTGGTCCACGTCTACTTCCAGTGGGTTGGCAGGCGTACCGATGCCGCCGGGAGCGGCAATATCGAGCTTCTTGGCGGTAATGTTAACGGTACTTGGCGGGGGGTCGTTGCCGTCGGTGATTGAACCGGTCGCTCGAAGCTTGACCGTATCGCCTTGGGCGGTGGCAGTGTTCAGGACGATGCTGCCCGCGCTGTCGATATCGATATCGGCGGCCGCTCCTAAGGCAGTCGCCGTGAGTTCAAGACTCGCGCTGCTGTTGCTGACAAAAATGCCGCCTGTCGTCGTCGCGGCCGTAATGGCTGCCGCGTCAGTTTCAATCTTGTCGCCGGACATGCCAATCTTGGACGCATTCAGTGTGGCGCTTGCGGCGGAAATATTGAGCGTGGCGCCGTTCGCATCGATCAATTCGCCCGTTGCAGACAACGTGACGGGTTGGCCGGTCGCGGTCACTGTTCCAAGCGTCAGGCTGCCGGAGGTGTTGACGGATACGGCGCCGCCGGTTGCTGTAGCCGAAGTCAGCGAGAGCGATTTGTTATTGGCAAGCAATAGACCGCCGCCCGCTCCGCCGTTCGCCGTCAGGGTGTTGACCGAGGTCTCCAACGCGTCGCCCGAACCGATCCCGCTCGACGCGAGTAGATCGAGCGTGTTTGCAGACACATTGTTGGCGTCGGCATTCCCGTCCAGAATGGCGCCACCAGCGCGAAGGGTTACCTGACCGGGCGCGGAGACGAGGCCCAGAGTCATGTCGCCCGTTGCAGTGCGCACATCGATGTCACTTCCCAGAGTAAGGGCGCTCAGGATAAGTGAATCGGCTTCTCGACCAAAAATGCCACCACTGCTCGTCGTCGCGTTCAGGGTCGCGACATCCGTGTCGATTTCATCTCCCAAAGCGCCGATGCCAGTGCCCGCATTCAGCGTTACCGTGCCCCCGCGGAAGTCCACCACGGCGTCGTTGATGTCATCTGTTATTGATCCGGCCACAGTGATGTTGATGTCGCCCGTTCCCGCATCGACGACGCCCAGCTTGACGTCACCGGTGGTTGTCTCAAACGTCACGGCCGCGCCTGATGCGGACAGCACTTCCGTGCTCGCCGTAAACACAAGTGGTCCGCCAGTGAAGTTGATCGTCACGTCACCGGCGTTGGTCTTAACCGCCACCGAGTCAAGTTCGTTCGTTTCGTCGATTCGAATTGGCGCGGCGGAGTCACTGACGGTCGCGACCAGTTCGTCAGCGGTTGTCTTAAGGGGATCGGCGGCAGTTCCGATGCCGGTCGTTCCAGTTAAGTCGACGATCTGGCCGGTGATATTCACAGCTGCGCCATTGTCGTCGTACAGCAACGATCCGACGTCGTTCCGCACCGTGACGTTGCCCGGCGCTGTGATGACCTTGATTCGCAGGTTGTCGGCTGTGCTTGTCACGGACACATTGTTGCCCGCACCGCCGGCAACCACTGACTCCGCTGTACCCGCGATTCCTTGCATGAGGAAGATATCGCCGTTGGTCGTGCTGGCACTAAAACTCTCGACCGTCAATTCGATCGGGTCAGTTGCCTGACCGACCGCGCCGCTGGCCATCAGGTTCACGCTCTGGGCAAGGACGTTGGTCAATGCCTGATTCACGTCCAGGATACTGTTCGCTAAGGAGTTGATCGTGACCGCATTGGGGGCGGTAACACTGTTAAGCATGATGGGTCCCTGGGCGGTGACGGAGACGTCGTGGGTCCCGTGATAGGGAGCAGAAGGATCCACCACGATCTGATTGCTGCCGTCGATGTACGGAGTGTTGCCCACCTCCTTCGCCAGGACTGTGTTGATGATAAGCCCCGGACCGTTCGAATCGGAAACGAAAATGCCGCCGTCGTTGGTCGTGGCCGTGAGCGATCCAATCGCGGTCTCGATCGGATTGCCAGCCGTGCCGATCGCACTGCCGACACCGATCGTAGTCAGGTTCACTCCATTGGCCGAGGTCAGGTTGACAATCCCACCGTTGGCATCGGTAATCGCGCCGGCCGCGTCCAGCAGGATCATCGCACTGCCGGCATCCAGAGCGCCAAGCGGCAAGCTGCCCACACTACTCAGCGCCATGTTGCCGTTCACAGTGCTGGCATTCAGCAGCGTCGTAGCGATTACTTCCAGGGGATCGGAGGGACCGCCTACTGGTCCCGGGTCGCCGATCTCTTTCCCGGTGCCATTGACTACCAGATTCACTGTGGCGCCAACGATATCGGCCGCTGCGTCGCTGGTTGACTCGGTGATGCTGTCGTCACTTGTCGTCAGCGTCACGTCGCCCCCGCCGGCCGTCACCAGTCCGACGGCCACTCCGCCAGCCGTGTCGGTGATGAAAATGTCTCCACCGGCCGTTTCTGCGTTCAACTCGATTGTTGCGTCGAGTTCCAATCGATTGGCTGCGCTGCTACCTATTGTCCCTGCTCCGCCGGCCATCAGCGTGATTGTTGGTGCACTAATATCCGCCGCGCCATCGTCTGCTCCTGTCGCCGTCACGCTTGCGCCAGCGGTTAGTGATAATGTACCGGTGTCCTGCGTCACACTGGCGGCGGCATTCACGGTAATGGCGTCAGTCGTATCAGCGGTCAGAGTGCCACTGGCGCCAGTGAAGTTGCTGGCGCCCGCAAACGTGATCCCACCCGCGCCGACCTCGTCCAGTGTGATGGAAAAAGCATCCGTGTAATTGCCACTACTGTTATTAAACGTGGCCGACGCATTTGCGGCGAAGTCCGTGATGTTGACCGTGTTGAAGACAACCTGACCAGCCGTCGTGACGGTGAGTGCTGCACCACTGTTTCCTGTGACGTTGGGGGAGTCAGTGCCAGTCCAGCTGGCCGTGCCACCTGTGATCGTGAACGTGTAGGTATCCGCATTGGCAACAATTCCGACATCTTCGTTAGCCCCTATCTCTAGACTCAGGACCGCACCCGCCTCGGCAAACGTGGCCAGCAGCCTGCGGTCTTCCAGAGGCTCAAGCCCCAGCAACCGCTTCATCATGCCGCGCCGGTTGGACGCTTGCAGCCTACGCAGTCGTTGGTTCTTTGACCGTGACGAGTTGAAAACTTTTCGAATACTCACGCAGCTAAACTCCTGCCATAAAAAACTGGGTACATGTGGGACCACAGAGATCTTGAACGAAGCAGGGGGATTAGGGAATGCGCAAAACACCTAGGACTCACGAAAACCTCTAGAAACGACCGAGCCATAAAAGAGAGCAACTGAACCAGTCGCGACGACTTTGAATTTCCATCGAAACTCTGAGCTGAAAGGGCATTGAGGCGCCGATCCGTGGAATGGACCTTTGCCTACTACCCCCCCAGTCTTTGCACCAAATTGAGTGAGAGAATCGGGGTTGCCAATTCGGCTGTGTCCTGGAAACGGAGGCGTAGCCGGAAGAACGCAGAGGTCGCATACGCGGCGGGGGTTTGATAATTCAAGGGCCTATGGATACGGTGAGGGTTGTAATCGAGTCGCCAGCAGTCAATCATCCAGCATGCTTTCTCGAAGCTTCGGAAGATTTCCCGATTCAACAGTTCGTCGCGAAGCATGCCGTTGAACAACTCGACCTAGCCGTTCTCCCAAAGACTGCCCTTGGCGACAACGAACGCTTTCAAATCGGCTTTGCTTAAGTTGGCAACGATCTAATCCACCGGGTGACGTTTCAGAGGCCTTGTGGAAATCCTCTCCGCGCTGTCAGCCCGGCCAAGATCCTCTCACTTACACTGGTGCAACACTCACTGGTGCAACACTCACTGGTGCAACACTCACTGGTGCAACACTGATGAAGGCGTTGTAGGGTCTTCGAGTTTCAACAGAATCGGTAACGACTTGTGGGCTGCGCGGGCGGTCATGTGCATCAAATCGCCGCGTCCGCCCGGCGACATGCCAACGCCCACCCACGGCAGAATTCCCAGGACTGCCTCACCAAGCCTGTAATCGACGGTGATATTAATACGTGCATCCTGTCTTGAACGTCGATAGCAGCGATGCAATGCAAGTGTTCGAGAAGTACCTTGCTCAGTGCTGCGATAATTGCATCGCCTGCATTTCCCAGTGCATTTCCCAGTGCATTTCCCA
>JAPKCI010000053.1 GCA_028823035.1 Rubripirellula sp. | reverse complement strand
ACACTGGTCAACGCGTCCAACACTGGTCAACGCGTCGACTTGCCGTGAAATCAAAAGCATCGGTAACAAACGGGCGACACTGTTCGGTACCCCACACGTCATGCACGAGCACCTCACGCGATTTATTCAAAGTCAAACTGAAGTTTTTGCCGTCAATCACTAACCTTGCAGGTTTCCGTTTGTCATCCGAAAAGAAGAACTTGCCTGCTAATTCTTGAGCAACCCGGTCAAACAATGATTGGCTTGACGACCTCGCCGTGAACATCGGTAAGACGGTAACGTCGTCCCTGATGTCGATAGGTCAGTCGCTCATGATCGATTCCCAGCAGGTGCAGGATGGTGGCTTGCAGATCATGAACATGAACACGGTTCTCAGCAATGTTGTATCCGTATTCGTCGGTCTTTCCGTAACTGGTTCCGGGCTTGGTGCCTCCACCGGCCATCCACATGGAATAACAGCGTGGATGATGATCACGACCAAACTGATTGCCATTGAGTTGCCCCTGACAATAATTCGTGCGGCCAAATTCTCCCGCCCACACGACCAAAGTATCCTCAAGCATTCCGCGTTGTTTCAAATCTTTGACCAGCGCGGCTGAGGCTTGATCGGTTTCGCGGCACTGATTGCGAAGTCCCCCGGGTAGACCGCCATGCTGATCCCACCCGGGATGATAGAGCTGAATGTACCGAACACCGCGTTCGGCAAGACGCCGGGCGAGCAGGCAGTTGGCTGCATACGATCCCGGCTTGTTTACATCGGGACCGTAAAGATCCAGAGTTTCTTTTGACTCATCGGCAACATCGACCACTTCAGGAATGGAAGATTGCATCTTGAACGCCAACTCATACTGCGAAATTCGCGTTTCGAGCTGAGGGTCGGCCTGCTGATCCAACTGCAAATGATGCAGTTTTTCCAGAGCATCGAGCATCCTCTTGCGGCTCGCGGAATCAATTCCCTTCGGGTTATTCAGGTACAGAACCGGATCTTTTCCTGACCGAAACCTCACGCCCTGATGCCTGGCAGGAAGAAAGCCACTGCCCCAAAGTCGGGCCACCAAGGGTTGGCCACCCTTGTTCTTGGTCACCATGACCACAAAGGACGGCAGATTCTGATTCGCAGTGCCAAGACCATAACTGAGCCACGCTCCCATGCTGGGCCGGCCCGGAAACTGTGATCCGGTCTGGATGAACGTCACCCCTGGTCCATGGTTTATCGCTTCGGTGTACATCGAGTTCACGATGCACATGTCATCGGCGATACCCGCGGTGTGCGGTAGCAACTCGCTGAGCCATTGTCCCGATTCGCCATGCTGTGCAAATTTGAAGGGCGAACCAACCAACGGCAGACTCGACTGGTTACCACTCATGCCGGTCAGTCGTTGTCCCTGCCGAACTGAATCTGGTAATTGTTGGCCATGAACTTTGTTCAAATGGGGTTTGTAGTCCATCAGATCAATCTGTGATGGCCCACCACTTTGAAACAGAAAAATGACACGTTTGGCTTTCGCGGCATGGTGTGTTTCTGGCAGCACACCGCCGGCAACCTTGGCAACGTCACCTGCTTGCGTCTCTGAAGCGAGCAAATCGGACAAACCAATGGCACCCATTCCCATCCCGAAACCATTCAGGAAACGACGTCGCGACATGCCCCACTCGGGGTCAAATCCTGTGCATTTCAGATTCATCTTGTTCCTATCGTTTGGTGACGCATTCATCATGATTGATCAGCATGTTAGCCACGCTGGACCAAGCCGCGAGTGAAGCCAACGATTCGTTCGACATGGAATCGGGATTCTGGTTCACTCCTCCTGCGGGTTCACCGTTAAGGTAAAACCGAATCTGTCTTGATTTGAAATTTGCAGTGCATGCCACATGCGACCATTCCCCGACTGCCGGGGCACGATCGGCCATGCAGACGGTGCCACCACAAATGAAACGCAACCCACCATTCAAATCAAGCAACAGGCCATCAGCTTGACCGGGGGTGATTTTATCCCAGATACGCCCCCTACCAGCTACTGTTGGTTTGATCCAGGCTTCCAGGGTCAGGCCATCAGCAAAGGTCAGTCCGGCGGTTTTGTTGAAGACCGCGTGTCCGCCGGGGGAAGCAGGATCTTCCGCTCCGGTCGGCGACTCCCCGGTTAAGGCGATCCTACTTGAAACGACCGGCTTCGGATCACTAGTAACCGACTGATCACGAGGCAACGCTGCCAGACTTTTCACGCTGGACTCATTCAGTGGCATGGCGAACACACTCGCGCGACCAAATTCACCCAGGAATTTCTCTTGACCGTTGGGTGTTGTGCCCAGATGAAACTCATGTTTGTTGGGTGGTAACTGGAGTCCGGAAACCGTCTTGGCATAATCTCCAAATTGTCCGTTGGAAAGATATTCAAGAACTGCATCGGGATTGGCGAGAAAGTGCTCACGCTGCGTCCTGTAAAGAGTCCGAATCACCGTTGCTTCCTGTTCACTCGGTCGGCGACTGGTCAGCATCCGAAACATGTCTTGGGTGATTGCATCAACCGCATCGTTGCCATGCCGGGTCAACAATTGCTGGCTCAGTGCACGACCCGCCTCAACAAACTGCGGACCATTCAACATTGCCAAGGCCTGCAACGGAGATGAGGTGCGTTCGCGTTTGACACGACAGACATCCCGCTTGGCAGCGTCAAGCGCCATCATCACGGGTGCTGGACCGGTACGTTTCCAATACGTGTAAAGTGATCGCCGATACAAACCGTCGCCTTTGTCAGGTGTGGACGGCTTGAACGAAGCGGCCAGTTCATAGGGTTTCGCCGGTGGTCCACCGATTTTATCCACCAGCAGACCACTCGATACCAGAACGTTGTCTCGCAACATTTCCGCAGACAATCGGTACGAGGGGGCTCGAGCCAAAAGTTCATTCTCTGGATCGATTTTCAACAGGTCTTTGGAAGCCACACTTGTTTGTCGATACGCTGTTGACATGACCATCTGTTTCAACAGTCGCTTTACATCCCAACCATGCGAAACAAAATCGTTGGCCATCCAATCAAGCAGTTCGGGATGTGTTGGCAACGCACCCTGCCTGCCAAAATCTTCTGGCGTGCGGACGATCCCGTCACCAAAAATCAATTGCCAATAATGGTTGACCGCGACTCGCGCAGTAAGCGGATGATCGGGATCTGTCAGCCATCGTGCCAGTCCAAGTCGGTTACTGGGCAACGATTCCTTCATGGCGGGAAAAACAGCAGGTGTGGCCGCTGTGACCTGTTCCAAACGACGACCATAATGACCTCGCTGTAAAACAAACGAGGGCTTGGGATGCGGCAACTCACGCATGACCATGATCTCGGTCGCAGGATCAAGGGCATTGCATAACAGCTCGCGGGCGGATGCCAGCTGTTGCCGATATGCAACGTGATCTTTGGATTGATTCAATTCCAGATGCTGTACCAACGCAAACCTCATGGATTCGGACAGTTCAGCGTCCTTGTCAAGCAGTTGCAACGGACTTGCAAACTGTTTTTCATCGTGAGCCAACGCGACCTCCAAGTCCGAAATCTGCCGATCATAGACATTGAAGGATGAAACCTGACCGTTGGTAAAACCGCGATCGCGAAATCTGGCCCCAATGGCGATATTGTCACCACCACCACCGGTAATGTTCTTGGTCAAGTTGTTCTTGGTAATCTCGACCCCGACACGCTTTCCATCAACAAAAATGGAAATGCCTTCTGCTGTAATGCTGCCGTCATAAACGACAGCAACATCAAGCCACCGATTCACGGGAATCTCTTCCAGTGTTTTCACACCAATGGCGTTGCCTGGCCAGAAGTGGATCAGTGACGCGCTCAACTTGCCTTCTTCGATCAGCAACTGATAACCACGACTTCCGGCATCGGTCCACGCTCGTGAGCGATGAAAAACGACGGCACGCTGCTTTGTATCCGGAGTATTCACGGACAGACTGACCGAAAACGGCGCATAACGTCTGAAATTACCTGTTTTCAGCGAGATCGCATCGTCGCCGGTCAGCTTCGATGCGGGCCTGCCACGCAAATCGGTCGTTTTTGCATTCCGACCGTCGACGGCGCTAAAATCAACGCTCTCGATCGGATCCCTGCCTTGGATTTTCAACGCCGCTTGCAACAGGTCGACGTCTGACAACTCGCTGTACTTGTCGACACCCGGCGGTGTGTGCGATTCAACATCCGCTCTTAACACAGCGATTTTTTTCTTTTGCTCATCACTCAGTATCGCAAGAGTGGGCGTAGGAACCGAGTTCGTAAAATAAGAGTAGAGCCCCGATTCATCGATGTTATTGAAATACGAAAACAGCTGATAGTATTCAGCCTGTGAAAGTGGATCATACTTGTGATCATGACACCTCGCGCATTCCAGAGTGAGCCCCAGAAATGCGGTCGCGAACGTTTGCACCCTGTCCACCACATACTCAACACGAAACTCTTCCTCGACGCTGCCGCCCTCGACTTTCTGAGGATGGAGCCGGTTGAAAGTAGTCGCGAGAATCTGGTCATCCGTTGGATCCGAAAGCAAGTCACCTGCCAACTGTTCGGTTATGAATTGGTCATATGACATGTTCGCGTTGAAGGCCCGAATCACCCAATCACGCCACGGCCAAACGTAACGATCGCGATCAACCTGGTATCCATACGTGTCGCTATAGCGGGCCACATCCAACCAGTCCGAAGCGATTCGTTGTCCATAGTGTTCCGACCTTAGCAAACGATCGACGACCTTGCCAAAGGCGTCCGCTGAATCATCGCCCAGAAACGCATCAATCTCGTCAAGCGTTGGGGGCAGACCCGTCAGATCAAAAGTAACACGTCGAATCAACTTTTCCTTAGGCGCAGACTCTGAATAACTCAAGCCATTTGACTCGAGTTTGGACAGCAGAAACCGGTCAATCGGACTGCTAACTCGATCTGCTGCCTTGACTGTCGGAAATCCGGGACGACTGCGTTGCTCGAACGCCCAATGCTTTTTCCATGCTGCGCCCTGCTTGATCCAATCCGCAATCAACTGTTTTTCCTTCGCCGTGACAGCGAGATTCGATTCGGCAGGCGGCATCAGTTCATCGCTGTCCTCCGATGTGATCCGCCGCAACAGTTCACTTTCTTCCGGATTGCCTGGCACTATCACTTCCAGTGCTGCGTCGTGCATGTCCAACCGTAAATCCGCTTTCCGCGTCCCACCATCGGGACCGTGGCAACGGTAGCAACGATCTGAAAGTATCGGGCGAATATCCCGATCAAAGTTGATTTTCGATTCCGACTGCTGCGCCGACAACAGGCAAGGAAAGTTACATACGAAAAACGCTGAGAAAAAAAAGACGATTCGCATTTACTTGATGGATCATTGAGGGTGAAAACTACGAACAGCCAAATCCGCGACAGTACATCATTGCCGGACGCTTGATCGTCAAAGCAAACGCCTGCGCTAACCTTGCGCTAACCTTGCGTAAACCTTGCGTAAACCTTGCGCTAACATCAACCGCTGCCCGCTACCTGCAGTCTGGGTCAACTCATTATGGCTGCGGATACCATTTTAGTCTTGTAGGAACCACGCAAAAAACTACACATTTGCCGCATATCAAGGTTCCTGTTTAGCCCAAGAGGCAACAGAAAAGTTTATCAATTCTGTTGGATTGACCTGATTTTGTCATTTCAGGAAACAGAACCATGGCGGCAGCAAGCATCAACCTCATTGCTCCTAAACAATGTCACTGAGTCGTCGATGTGTGACTCTCTGAAGCCAGTCGAGGAGACGATGGGTGAAGCAAAACCTTGAATCTGTCTGCACACATGGTCGGACACCCTGGTCAACTCAGGTTCCTCGAAAAGCTGGCGTGAAGCTCAAAAGCGGCTAGTGCTGACCGCGTGAAGCTTGAGACATTTCTGAAAAGGCGGGAGCAAAATCATGATGCAATTCACGAATTCAATCGGCATGCAGTTCACTCTGATCCCATCAGTTGGTTTCAGGATGGGCAATAACACCGGCGACAAGGATGAACAACCGATTCATGAAGCAACGCTGATCCGGGATTTTTATTTGGCAACGTACGCTGTGACACAGCGTCAGTACGAGCAAGTGATGGGTAAAAACCTGAGTACGTTCCGAGGGCTTAAACATCCAGTAGAGCGAGTCAACTGGCACGACAGTATTACATTTTTCCGTCGACTTTCGCGACTGCCTGAAGAACAAGTGACTGGCAATGTTTATCGCTTACCCTCGGAGGCCGCATGGGAATACGCATGCCGAGCGGGAACCGAATCGCATTACTGTTTCGGTAACGATAAGGTTGTCGCAATCGAATATTCGGGGTTGCGTAACGGAATCGGCACTACGCCAACAAACCGTCAATCACTTTGCCCGGTTGTCCGTCAGTCAGTGTTTGGTCACGATTGCTGCGGTTGAATACGAGTTGATCATGCTCGAGTCCGAACAGGTGCAACAGAGTGGCGTGGTAATCGTAATGGTTAACAACATCGTCGACCGCTTTGTGACCCCACTCGTCGGTCTGTCCATGAACATGACCCGCTTTGAATCCACCCCCTGCCAACCACATACTAAAACCGTAGGTATTATGGTCGCGCCCTATTTTCGAGCGTCCTGCATCGTTTTGCACGACTGGCAAGCGTCCCATTTCGCCGCCCCAATGGACGACCGTAGTATCAAGCAGGCCGCGTTGTTTCAGATCCTGCACCAGTGCGGCGGAAGGGCGATCTACCTTTTTGCAGGCGGCAGGCAGCCGACTCATGATACTGCCGTGACTGTCCCATAGCTGATTCGCCGTATAAACCTGCACAAAACGAACTCCACGTTCAATCAGTCTGCGAGCGATCAGGCATCGACTTCCATATTCCGCCGTGGCCTTTTCGTGCATGCCATACATTTCCTGAGTCTTTCGGCTTTCCTGACTCAGGTCCAGTGCCTCGGTGGCCGCAGTTTGCATCCGTGCCGCCAACTGGTAACTGGCGATCCGCGCCTGTAAATCAGTACTGCCGGGGTACTCGGCCAGATGATTGGCGTTGAGTTGCTCCAAATACTCCAATGCCCTCCGCTGAGCTTTCCCTTTGAGGTGCGTGGGTGGCGTGAGATCGAGGATACGAGGTTCCTTGGGTCGGACTACCGTGCCTTGATAAATGGAAGGCAACCAGCCATTGGACCAGTTATCGACACCCAACACGGGCAACTGCCCCGGATCGATCAGCGACATAAAGGCGGGCAGACTGTCCGACTCACTGCCCAATCCATAGGTCAACCAGCTTCCCAGAGATGGACGACCTTCAACGGTGCGTCCAGACTGCAAGGCGCGGATCGACTGACCATGATTATTGACATTCGTCTGCATCGAACGAATCAAACAAATGTCATCGGCAATCGAGCCTGTGTGTGGAATCAGCTCCGACAATTCCATCCCAGATTGACCGCGAGGCTGGAATTTCCAAGGGCTGTGGAATACTTTGGAACTGGCTTGTGCCGCATTGTCATACTTGAGCTCACCGGGAAATTCTTTCCCGTCATACTTGGCCATTTCCGGTTTCGGATCAAACATATCGTGATGACTTGGACCGCCCTGCATCCACAACGAAATCATCGCCCGGGCCTTGGGTTCTCCCGGAGGTATTTTGGGCGTCGTGTCGTAAACGCGCTGCTGCAGGTCCGGCTTTTTAACCTCTGCCGTCACTCGGTCTTGATTCATCAGCCATGCCAACGCAAGGCTGCCCATATTGATCGCCCCAGAGGCGAGAAAGTGGCGGCGTGATCCAGCCGTGCAGCGAGTGGTTTGCATATTCATGGCGGTGTTAGTCAACGTACAGGAATTCGTTAGACCCGAGCAGCATTTGGCACATCACCGCCAGCGCTTCGTGTTTGGCGGTCCGTACAGGTGGCTTTTTTGGATCAGGTCGATAGGCTACCTGACCCTCCAGAATGGACCGCTGGTCCTCTAGGAACCGAACCGCCGCTTCACGCTCAAGTGGCTTCGGATTACGGCAATAAACCAACTGCCAGGCAGTATCAATCTGCTCTGATTCATCCGGTGTTATCTGGGTCAGTCGATCAGCAAAATGGCGTGAAAACGTCAGCAGCAATTCACTGTTCATCATCAACAAGGACTGGGTGGATGCGGTGGAAGCATTGCGTTTGTCACAGTTCGGCGTCATCGGCGGCTGGTCGAACGCTTCCAAAACAGCCAGTGGTCGGCTACGTCGCATTTGAATGTAGATGCTGCGACGATACTGTTCGCCCTTCATGTCAATGACGCTACCGGGACGACCAGCATCCATATTTTCCTTGCCGATCACAAACCGCCCCACTCGATCGGCCATCACAGGGACTGCTGGACCAAACGCTTTGGTATTCAGCCTGCCCGATATTGCGAGAATGCAGTCACGGACGATTTCCGCGTCCAGACGCTGTAAGCGAGCCGATCCAAAAAGCGCGTTGTCGGGATCGAGCTGTCGACTCCGCTGATTATCCGCGATCGATTGCTGCCAGGCGCGCGAGTTGAGAATCAGCCGGTGCACATGCTTCAGACTCCATTCCCTGTCCATGAATTCGGCCGCCAGCCAATCCAGCAACTCGGGATGCGAAGGTAATTGACCCTGGACTCCAAAATCGCTCGGGGTTTCAACCAATCCGCGGCCAAAGTGATGCCGCCAAACGCGGTTGACAATGACTCGTGCGGTGAGCGGATAGTTGGGATGTGTCAATCGCTTCGCCAACGCAAGCCGTCGGCCACTGGTCGAGAGGTCCGTTACCTCGCCTGGAATTGCCGGCAGATCGCTGATGAACGATACAACGCTCAACCCGCCCGGCTGCAATTCCTGTCGTGGCTGATCAGGATTGCCGCGAAAAAACAGGTGTGTTGCCGGGATTCGCCCGGGTGTTTCCGTCAAGGCTCGTACAAATTCCTGCTTCGGTTTGGTCGCCCGCATCTGAGCGGCTTTCGCAGCCATTGCCTTGAGTTGATCCGCCGCCTTGCGATCATACAGGTACAGCGACTTGGACGTAACATTTAGATTCGGATGTTTGCGAAGCAACTCCTTTTGCTCGGGCGTGCGTTTCCCGGCTGTGGTTGCATGTGCAGCGTGGGCCAGTTCATGAATCGCCTCGGGCAGTTTCTGCAACTGCTTCTCAAACGTCGAATTAATCAATTCGCTCTGTTTTAAGTCACGTTCGGCATCAAGCTTTTTGGCTTCGCCTTCGATTTTTTCGGCCAACGCACGGTCAGCCTGCGTGTGAAGCGAAACTCTGCGAGTCGCTGGTGCCTTCCAATTCTCCGGGTCAAAGGCCGGCTGGAAAATCGCCCGAAATCGGTAGTAGTCCGTTTGCGTGATCGGATCATATCGATGGTCGTGACATTGGGCACAACCGACGGTCAGACCAAGCAACGATGAAGAAACAATACGAATCGTATCGGCGATCGTGTCATTACGGGCCTGCAACTTATCGGCAACCGCACCACCAGTTCCATCGGGTGCCATCCGCAGAAACCCGGTGGCCACCAGCAACTGTGCATCTTCGTCAGAGAGGTTATCACGCGGTGATTGAACAAGTTCATCCCCGGCGAGTTGCTCGGTAATGAACTGATCAAACGCCATATCAGTGTTCAATGAGTGAATCACGTAGTCTCGGTATCGCCATGCATCTCGTCGTTCGGTATCCACATCGTTGTATCCTTCGCTGTCCGCATATCCAGCCACATCCAGCCAGTGTCGCGCCCAACGTTCCCCATGATGCGGGGACTGCAGCAAGTTGTCGACGGTTGCCGACCAGATACTTTCTGGACGTTCTGCTACGGCAAGGTCAGTCACAAACCGTTCAACCGATTCTGGAGTCGGTGGAAGCCCAAGCAGATCCAATGACAAGCGGCGCAACAGCTTGCGAGGGGATGCAGGTGGACTGAATCCCAGGCCCTGATCTTGCAGTCGTCGCAGCAAAAAGGCGTCAATCGGATTCGCAACCTGTGTCGGATCATCGACCTCTGGAACCGCTGGTCGCCGAATCGCCTGCAGGGACCAGTGCGACTTTTCCTCTTCTGTAATGTACCCGTCAGCACCTAGGCGATCGGGCTCATCTCGCACCGTTTCTGCGCCCGAGACGATCCAATCACGAATCGTGTTAAGTTCTTCGTCACTGATCCGTTTACTCTCATCAGGTGGCATTTCGCCATCGCGCAAGCGTTGATATAGCAGACTATCATCCGGCTTACCGGGAACAATAGCCGCTCCCGAATCACCGCCTTTATGCATGAACCGAACCAGCCTGAGATCGAGGTTTGCACGCACCTCAGATTCTTCGCCATGACACTGAAAACAGTGGGCCCTCAGGATCCCTCGCACATCCGTTTCAAATCGCAACTTAGGAGATTCTGCTCGCAAAGACGCGGAGAGGATAACAGCGACAATCAAAAAGCATGCTGGGCGAGGCATAAAGTCGAACGATGGGAGGTGGGAAAATCCGGCGGAACCGCAATTCTGACTGATTTCTGGCAGAAATCAAACACAATTCAGGGTAGTTCTATCGCAGTTTGTGGTACAGAACCGCAATTAAGTCGCAACACCACCGAGTCGTCTCACATTACCACCGAGTCGTCTCACATTTCTGGCAGCATCTACCTCGCTTACTGAGATGCTGCCAGGATCGTCAATTACGCAAAAACGGTTTGGATTGGACGATCAGGCGAATGAGATCCTGAAGGCCACCCTTGGTCGCCTCCAAATCCTGCAAAATCTGGTCAATGGCAGGTCGATCTCCGACTTCCATTTCCCTGCCCAAGGCATAGGCCATCAGTTTTTCCGTCAGACAGCGACTGAATCGATCACTCTGACCGATCATCAGTTTTCGAAATTCTTCAAAACTGGAAAACTCTTCACCGTTGGATAACTTACCCGCAGGATCTACCGGCATCTTTCTTTCATAGTCTTTTCGCCAACCACCCACGGCATCAAAGTTCTCGAGAGCAAACCCCAGTGGGTCAATTTTTCGATGGCATTCAGCACAGGTCGCAACTTCACGATGCTTTTCCAACTGATCGCGAATCGTGAGTGCCCCGCGAATATCTGGTTCGATTGCAGGCACATCAGGTGGCGGGGGCGGGGGGCTGTAACCCAACATCTTCTCGAGGACGTAAATGCCGCGGACCACCGGTGAAGTGTCGACACCGTTGGCAGATGCTGTCAGCAAGGATCCCTGTGACAATAACCCGCCTCGTGGACCGCTTTGTAATGCCACGCGTTGCAAATCATTTCCCTCAACGCCCTCGATGCCGTAATGCAAAGCCAGTTCACGATTCAGGAACGCGTAATCTGCGGACAGGAATTCGTGAAGCGGGCGATTTTGATCTAGCAAATGGTAAAAGAACGTCTCCGTCTCAGCACGCATCGCTGCCTCGAGGTTATCCCGGTAGTAACTGAGAAACGAGTCTGCCGGTGGCATCGATCCAATGTTGTCCAAATCCAGCCAGCGCCGCAAAAAATGACGAACGAATCGATGTACTTTGGGATCGGCTAGCAGTCGTGTGGTTTGTGATTCCAAGTTGGAACGCAACTGTCCCTTGGATGCGAGACGTACCAGCGTTTGGTCCGGGGACGAGGACGACAGGAAGTACGATAGACGCGTTGCCAAGGCGGTCTCGTCCAATTCACCCACTCCCAGATCCAGATAAAGAAACCCCGGAGAACAGAGAACAGCCTGGAACCCGAGTTGCAAGGCATCCAAAGGTGCCATGCCTGATTCCAACTTGCTGGCAACAAGATTCTGGATCGGCTCCAATTCGCCTGCAACCGGCGGACGACGAAATGCCTGACGTGAGAATGCCTCGATCCTGAGCGAGACCGACTCTGCATTCAATTCTTCCAGCTTCAAATCACCATACATTGTCCGGTGCCCCAGCGGTGGCCACGCAGTGACATGAGGCCCTTCAATTCCCACTTCCCAAACTCTCAATCGAGGTCCTTGATAAGCCTTGAGCACGCCATGCGATTTCTCGAAACCCGGTTTCATCTTGATGAAAGGCTGGAACTCAGGCCTATCGACAGCATGAGTTATGAGCATCCGGACCATGCGTTTTGCAGCCATCGGCCCGTTTCGAAATCGGACCTCTAGCTCGTAACCCGCCTCCATAAAAACATCCCACTCAAACCACTCAGGATCCTCATTGGTCAATTCAACGCGGGCCAACGAAGTCATTTTTGAAACATTTCCAGTGCTTTGAACACTGCCCCTTCGGTCCACCGCCGCCAGTGCCATCACAAGAGGATCACCATTTCGGAAATCGCCCACTGCCTGACCATAATCATGACGGCGACTGACAGCGGCAGCCCGTACTCTGATGGTGTAGTTACCACTGTGCGACACACCGCCTTGTCGAACCAGAGGCAGAAACCCCAGGTGACCGCCACGATAATGGCGACCATAAAGATCGGTATACGGCGTCTCGGGAACGAACCGGAACCGATCGACCTGAAAAAGCTTTGGCAGCTTTTTTGCTTCTTTTCCCTCAAAGTAGAACGGCGATTTCTGAGACAGGTTTTCAGACGTTGGCCGCGGACCAAATTGAGTGGCTCGGCGGATCACCTCTTCAGCAGCAGAGAAGTAGTGATTCATCAGAATGCCGGAAGTGACCAGCCCGTTGCCGTTGTTGTCAAAACCATTCACCTCCACTTCCGCCGGAAAGTCTTCGCCTGGATCCCAAACATCGACATTCAGTCCCAGCAGGTCACCGATCGACTGGCGATACTCCCATGAGTTCAACCTCCGTAGCACCGCATGCCCCCCCGCATCACTCAAGACGTCTTGGGCTTCTGCGATCGTACGTGTCAGGTGTGTGATCATCCGGCCCCTCTGCTCCGCTGAGGGCTGCAACTCATCCTCGGGCGGCATGCTGGCAAGGTTCAGTTGATCAACGATTTCCTGATAACGCTCCACTGCGTCAAGGTTGGCGATTTGTCCGGGTAGATTGTCAAATCGTCGATCAGCTTTTTGGCGGTCCTTGCCATGGCAGCGAATGCAGTGGGTCTGCAGAAACGCAGTCGGCTGAAACAACTGGGCTTGTTCGTCCGCCCAGCCAACTGATCCAATCGCCATCAAAAGCAGACAGGCACAACGAAAAATCGTGTTCATGGCTGAGTGATCCTTCATGTCGGAATAACAAGAGAAGAAAGGTACGGACACGTCGTTGACCATCACGTGATTTCAATCGGAGTGAACGTACCTGTACTCTTGCCAAATCGTTCCTGCCTTGACCCAAACCACTGTAAGGCTGAAAGCCACAAATTGGACAATGGAATTCGCTTGTGTTGACCTGGCGGGCAGATCACGTGCCCTTGATGTTTGAGACCACCACCAGCAATCAGGACTGGCAGATCACGATTACTGTGTATCGACCCATCACTCATGCCACTGCCAAACACAATCAGTGTGTCATCGAAAATCTGCGATTCTTTCAATCGTGAAATAAAAGCATTCAAGCGTGTGGTAAAGAACGACTCAACAACTTGCAACTGGGCCAGACGATCTTCCGACTTGCTGTGGTGGGACAACCCATGATATCCGCCGAGATTCAACTCTGACGTCTGAAACGCCAACGGAATTTCGAGCGTGGCGACCCGCGTCGAATCGGTCTGCAATGACAGTGCGATCAGGTCATACAGGATAGCCATTTCATCCATTTGCTTCCGTTCCTCATCCAACACTTCCTCTATCGGTGATTTTGGTTTTGGACGTTTGACCCATGCCAGTGACATCTGCAAACGGCGTTCAACATCTCGTACCGAAGTCAGGTATTGATCCAGTTTGTTTCTGTCCGCGGTGTTGAGCGTGCGGTTCAGCGCATTAGCGGATTCACTCAAGGTATCCAGCACACTGGTTCGGTGCAGCAAGCGATTCTGTTCCGCTAGAAGATCTGCATCGCTCGCATTCACAAACAACGCCTGAAAAAGGGTCGCTGGATTATTCACGGGAGGAATTCGAACGCCCGATCTTGTCCAACACATGTCGGTTCCATCACCGATAGCTGTATTGATCGATGCAAATCGCGTCTCACTTCCCACATGCTCGGCAGCTGCCTGATCCAGAGAAACATTCTTGTCCGGGAACCCCGCTGCTTCCTCTTTCTTGATACTGGAAAGAAAACCATGGACTGCCTTGTGACCACCGTTAAGTCCATGATCAAGATTTGACAATACAGTCAGGTCAGCACGGTGTTCTTTGAGAGGCTGCAGAGTCGATGTAGCCTCATAGTTTTTGCCTGTTTGCTCAGGAAAAAAATTACCTGGATAGAAACCAAGATGATTCCCGACGCAAACCAGTCGCCGCGGTGACAATTCCCGACTGGACGCCCGTGTCGAGACACTTTCCAAGACAGGGATTGTCAAACCGACTCCGGTACCCTGAAGAAAACGCCGGCGACTCAGGTTTGAAATTATTGTCATGAATGATTTTCAATCAGAGATGAACAGGTTGTCTTAGGCAAGCAAAACACGGATGTGCCACCCCTTTTTGACGTAAAATTCAATTCCAAGGGAGCGACGATCAGAACTCAGAACAACCTCATTCTGATCGTTAATTCCCAACCAGTAAATGTCAACAAAATAAGCGAGACAAGCGGACGGTCAAAATGTAGTTCACCCTCCGATTTCGCTGTCTCTGACCTACCCACTGATTGAACTGCAGTAGAAACCGGGCTTCTGCCAGATAATAACGGCGCGTGATCATCTGAATGTAAACCGTCGGCGAAACTCGCTCACGCAGCACATATTCGGTAAGGTTCTCGACATTCAACACGATGGACTTACTGAACATATCTGCAGCATCGCCCATTCTCGACATTCTATTGCACAAAACTGTGTCCGGCTTCTGCATTCCTGTGCGGCACCTTTACCGAATGCCTTCGGATTGTCCTTGCAGGATCAACTGCTGCAACTGCCGCGACAATCGATCGACCCGAGTCCGCTCGGATTCGAGTACGGCAAGATTTTCAGTCTCGAGCGGATCGACAGAATGATCATATAGTTCACGAGCCTCAATCTGGTCGGTCCCGAATTTCCGCCACTCGATATAGCGCACATTTTCCGTTCTCATTGAATAGCCCATGAAGTTTGGATCTTTTCCACGGGGATAGTTGGGGCGCGGCGTCTGTGTCAAAGCTACCGACTTCACTTTACGACTCGGATCCTGCAACAAAGGCAACAGACTACGACCTGCAATATTGTCAGGACGGGGTAGCCCACAGAGATCTGTCAGGGTCGGATACAAATCCAACAATTCGACCAGACCAGGAACACGCTGTGCTGGGGCGAAACCTGGTGCAGCAATGATCAGAGGGACACGCGCATCAAGTTCAAATGCGGTGGTTTTACGAGTCAACCCATGCTCACCAAGGTGCAAACCGTGGTCCGAGAAAAAGACCACGATGGTATTCTTTCGGATCGCCAATTCATCCAGTACCCGCAGTACGTGGCCAACTTGCTGATCAAGGTAACTGATGGCAGCCAAGTGCCCATGGTGCATTTCTCTCAATGAATCCGAATCCACCCCGTCGCGATAACGGGCATTGGTCAATGCGATGTCAGGGATTCCCCGCGGCGGCACAACATGACGAGGCAACGGAATTGCCGCCGGCTCATACAAGTCCCAATACTTTTTTGGTGCGTTGAACGGTGTGTGTGGTTTCCAAAACCCCACAGCAAGAAAAAACGGACGTTTTTGAACTGCAAGCTGCCGCAACGAATCTGCTGCCAGTGTTGCGATACGACCATCAAAGTAGGCATCGTCCGGAACGGATCGGCACTCCATCCCCTGATGGCCGGATGCAAGATTCGGCGGCAACGCCCCCGACACTTGCGGTTTATCATTTCCATGACTGTTGTAATGCATCTGCGAAGGAACGCTCCAGGAAATGGGATCTCCCCGCCATTCATCCTGACGCCAGTTATGAAAAATCTTTCCGATGCACTGAGTGTGGTAACCATGCCGTTTGAACTGTTGTGGAAGCGTCACAACATCGGGCGAGTGCTGCCGAAAGTGTGTTGGCAAGTCCCAGACCCGCAAAGCATCGGGCCGCTTTCCGGTTAACAAAGAAGCCCTGGATGGATTACAGACAGTTTGCTGGCAGTACGCACGCCCAAAAAGGGTACCTTTCTCAGCCAACCGATCAATGTTCGGCGATCGGACGTGCTGATCCCCGTAACACCCGAGTTCCACTCGCAGATCGTCCACTGCAATGAACAGGACATTCATCCCCGGCAATTTGCCCGGCAATTGTTTACCCGGCTCTGACGCCAACGAATCCGATGTCAGAAAGCCATCCTGGGCCAGCAGGAGGATCCAACCACAGAACCACAGCGAATGCCTGAGAAATTTCATGTGCGGTCTGTCACCCCTGTTTCTGGTTTTGTAATACGAACGAAGGCATCCAGACACCTTTGGGATACAATGAGCGGTGCAAAGACAATCACCCGTTCGCTTATATTCACAGGTTGAATTATAGATGGCCCGCTTTCCTTCTGCTGCAAACCTTTTCCCAGTTCTGCTGTTATTCGCTGTCACATCGACTGCTGCTGCAAATCCAGCGGCGGCTGAAAACGCCGATGACAGTCGGGATCAGCCCAATGTCATCCTGATAGTGGTCGATGACATGGGCTGGATGGATCTCGCATGCCAAGGCAGTGATTACTACAAAACGCCGAACATTGACCGACTGGCGGATGAGGGGCTGCGTTTCACCAACGGGTACGCTGCCTGCGCCGTCTGCTCGCCAACACGAGCGGCATTGCAAACCGGCCGTTATCCGGCTCGGATTGGTGTCACGGACTGGATTCGCAGTATGTTCCAACGTGGCAACATCGGCACGCCAGCAAAAAACCCAACCGATTATGTGGGTGGCAAAAATCGAAAACTTCTCTGCCCACCCAATCCATACTGGATGGAACACAGCGAAGTGACCATGGCCGAGGTTCTGGGTGCCAATGGTTACAAGACCGCGTACATCGGCAAGTGGCATTTGGGCGACGAAGCTTGGTACCCACCGGGGCAGGGTTACGATGAAAATCGTGGCGGATGCGATTACGGACAACCGCCGTCCTACTTCGATCCTTACAACCAACCGAAACACCGGCACCCCATGATTCGTGCCGGAATCCCATCATTACCTGGCCGTAAAGCTGGCGAATTCCTCACCCATCGCGAAGCGGATGAAGCAGTCCAATTGATCCGCAAATGGAAAGACCAACCATTCTTTATCAACTTGAGCCACTATGCCGTCCACACTCCGATTCAGGCGATCGATAAGGTGGCAGCCAAGTACAAACGGGCTGGTAAATCAGACGTGAATGCAAAGTATGCAGCAATGGTCGAGTCCATCGATGATTCCACAAAACAGATTCTCGAAACGCTTCATGAACTGGACATTGATGATCGAACTCTCATCATTTTCACATCGGACAACGGTGGTCTGGACAATGGCGGTCGGCCGACCGAGAACGCCCCGCTGCGGAGCGGCAAAGGGTACGCCTACGAAGGCGGAATCCGGGTTCCATTTCTTGTCCGTTGGCCTGGTAAAATCAAGCCGGGCACGACCTCCGACGCTCCCGTCTGCTCGATCGATGTTTTTCCCACTGTCCTTGATGCCGTTGGCGTTGCACCGCCCGCGGACGGCACAATCGATGGGTTATCACTGCTACCACACATGAAGTCAGCTGCCGAAACGCCGCTGGAACGTGACGAATTGATCTGGCACTTTCCTCACTACCGACATGCCCCCGGTCCCTACAGCATCCTACGCAAAGGACCGTGGAAACTGATCCAGTTCGACGAGGGGATCTCCGAATTGTATGACCTCCAGAACGATCTCTCGGAAGCTGACAATCTGGCTGAGAAAGAACCCGAACGAGTGCAAGCCATGCAAAAAAGGTTGTCAGCCATCTTGGAATCAATGGATGCCAAACGCCCCATACCCAACCCGGATTTTGCACGCTGATCGCGTCATACCTTGAATTCCTGGCAATGCCGGGCGTAGCGATTGCAACCGTGATGAAAAACTCAGTACTGAATCGAAAGCGACCGACTGATTTATCGCGGCCGCCGATTCAGGGTGTAATAGGCATCGGCGTGCAATAAGGGCCGGCCCGCTGTACTGCGCACGCCGTCAGCCTCCAAGGTGTGAACGAAAAGTTCACGCAGTCCATCGATGACGAGACGAACGCGTCGCTTGTCTTCCGAGACGGTGGCCGACCTGATCGTCAAAGTCTGCTGCTGGATTTCGTCGCTGCCGTACGCCGAGTGATACAGATACGTGTGACTGTTCATCGCATACGAAGCAATATCGCCGGCCGATTGAGGATCAACCGGAAGGGTAAACAGCAATTCAAAACCATCCGCAGTGGCACGCATTTCCTGAATCTCGAAAGGCGTTTTCCCCGTCCAAACCAGTCGCTGCAATCCATAACTTGCATTTCCAAGACTGCTCCATCCGCGATTGGTCAAGCCGGCAAACATACTACCATCTGCACCTTGAGCCAACCGAAGTACGGCTGAGGAAAAACCACTTCGAAACGGAAAGCAGGCTCCCTGATATTCACCCCCAACCTTTTCCAAAAACACTCGATTGACACCCGCCTGCGTGAACTCGCCAACAAAGAGTTGCCCCGAAAAAGGGCCGAATTTTCCATCACTCTGATCCAGCATGATGTCGGTCGCTGACTGTCCGGCTCTTTTGTAGGGAAACCAGACGGCTGGAGGTCGCAGTTGGGGAAAATCTCGCAAGGCCTGTGGCAATGGCACTCCTCCGGGAACATTCGTCACTCCCTGAATGGTCGATCCCGGTTCATTCATTGATGCCAAAGCCTCAGCATGGTGAAAGAAAACACCAGATCTCAAATGATGCAACGAATTGGTAGCCACCCAATTCCCCTGTTGATCGGTATAGAACATGTCACCCGATGCATTGGCACCGAGGCCAGCAGGTGACCTCATTCCGGCACACATCGGAACAAGTTTCCCCTCGGGTGTAAGAATCATGCCCCAGCCGCGCCAACGACCCTGTCGATAGCCCAGTGGTGCGTCAGGAAGCACTCGTTTCAGCTGGTCACCCTTGAGTCCCAAACCAATGTTCAACGTCACCCAAAGATTGCCATCGCCATCAAGCTTGGGACCATAGGCATATTCGTGGTAATGACCCGTCACTCCCCAACCCTTGGCCGCAGTCAAGTACTCGTCAGCAACACCGTCGCCGTTGATATCCCGAATCCGTGTCAGCTCGGTGCGTTGGGCGGTGTAGAGAGCCCCATCGTGTTGCAGCAAACCGAGTGGCTCATGTAAAGCACTCGCAAAACGCTTGTAGGTCACATTCTCTGCCGGGTCTTCGTAGACTCCGTCCAGGATCCAGATCTCTCCCTTGCGGATGGCCACGGCCAAACGCTTATCGTCCAGGAACGTCATGCCACTGATCTCAAGTGCCAGACCTTCGGGCGATGGTTTCCAATTTTTTGACCGGGACTCCGTAGGAGCTTTGCTGGTCGCCACCGAGATCAATCGGTAGTAGTCTTTTTCGTCACCAAAAACAGTGGCTGCGGGCGCAATAGCACCGAACAAAATCGCAACCAATAGGGCCAGTCGAATCACCATGTGTACTCCACAACCACTTTCTGTTCACCGTTGATTTTCAATGGCAGCAGCCACTGCTGCACCAATCCAGAACTTCTTATCCTGCCCGCATCGCCGGGGCCGGAAACGAGCTGCACTGTCATGCCGTCGCCTTCAACGATACCTGATTTCGGCGAAGTGAGCTTCGATGCCTGATGAACACGCAGAGTCAATGCGGTTGGCTCATCAGGCCGGCCGGTTTCGCTGCTACCGACGTTGCGAATCAGCCACTGACGACGTAATCCTTTGCCGCCAACAGGTTCAATTCGATCCTCAATCTGCCAGTCTGAAAAACGATACATCAAGGTCGGTACACCGGCGGCATCCAACCGAAATCCTTCAAACCGGTATCCCAGATTTTCTGCTGTTGCGGTTGGCCATTGCGCATCCGGATCCCCGAGGACAGCCAAGGGAACTCCTGCGGGAAAACGGACGACCGAATCACCAAGCGGGTCGGCGGGCGGGGTGAAACGCTCAAACCAGGTCCCCCTGGCATCTAGGAAACGACCCTTCCACCCTGTCGCCAAACGCATGCCCTCGGCATCAAAGGCGTAATGCACATGCTCGGGGAATCCAACGGCAATGGCGTGAGTACCTGCATCAAGCATAAAAGATCGTAGCAGTAACGGTCGATTCTCAGGTCGCAACTCGTAGTTCTGCGATCTAACCTTGGCGATTTTTTCCGGCAGAGGCTGGTTAGCAAGATCCTTCAGATAAAACCACAAAGAAGCAATTTGCTGATCAACATCACCATTGAGCAGATCGGGCCGGTTGCTCTTTCCATCCAGAAAAAACGTTGGCATACGTGTTCGGCTCTTCACTGCCCCCGGCTCATAAATAAAATCACGAAACCACTGAGGTCGCACTCGCGAGGTGATCCCGGCAAGGTCCACACCAATCACACCTGGCAAACTTTCGCCACCAAAGGGATGGCATTCAACGCATCCTGTTCCGACCAGTGCACGTCCTGCCTGCTGAAGCCCGTCATGCACCGTTCCAAAGACTGACTTTTCACTTGCCGCATCAACCTGATCCGCCTTTGGCAACTGCTCAACCAGTGTCTTGACAGTATCGGGATGATAGGCGGGCATGCGGGCCCGCATGTGATGACGGTACGCAGGGGTCCGTTGATCAAACACAGATTTCAACGCTTTTGCCTGTAGTTTTTGTCCGACACCGGTCAGAGGCGGCGGCAAGCGACCCTCGTCTCCCAAATCCACTTGCGCCACCATCTCGAAATAGGCTTTTCGATATCGACCAACTCCACCCAGGGTCTCGGCGGTGTCTCCTTTGGCCAGGACAGTATCACGCTGATGACAGGCGTAACAATTCAATTGCAACATCCGCCGGTGAACCATCTGACTCGCCGATGGCTGGCCATCCAAACGAACTGATTTCAAGGTAGCGTGAATCGCTGCAACCTGAGTGGAATCCAAATCATATACCGGCATGTCGGCTGTCGGGTTACTCAGGCAGCTCTCGGTGGAATCAGCATCCAAATCGACCAAAGGTTTTCCTCGCTTTACTGCCTTGATACCGCCTGCCTGATGGCAATTGGCGCAGCCCACTTCCACAAACAACGCCCGTCCTTTGGCAATCAGATCCGCATTCTCTGTCCGGTTGGTAGTCGAGAGTCCGGCCTGCTGATCACTGAGCACCTGCTGATCACTGAGCAAATGGGCGGTAATATCTGCTGCTTCAGTGGGCGAGAGTCGCAGAGAAGGCATTCTCGATCCTTTGCGAATTTTGTCCGGTTGCAGCAGAAACATGGTCAGCGATTGACGCGTGTACTTTCCCACCAAGTCACCGTGCGGCACCGATCCAACACGTCGTGCGGCGCGTGCCAGGCCAAGCTCTTTTAACTCCTCCGCGTCGAGTTGCTCGATCATTTGATCAATCGCGGTGGGTGCAGTTTCAGAGGTTTCGTAGCCCTCATCTGGCTGGTGACAGGCAACACACCCGACCGTGTGATAAAGCTCTCTTCCCTGTTTTGGATCACCGCGATTCCAAAACTCGTGAATGACCGGTACTGCGCCGGTACCACGTACCGTCTCGAAAGGCTGTTGTTGCGTGCCAAGAAAGGCGGCCAAGGCTTCGATAGCGGCTTTCCGTTCAGGCTGGCCCATGTGCTCCATCAGATGTGGCATGGTGGTGCCCGATTTTTTCTCCTGCGGATCTGCCAGATACTCGGTCAGCCAACTTGGCCGCAATCGGTTGGCTGCACCGACGAGACTTGGCCCACCCTTTGCAGCCAACTGAGGGTCGGTGGTGGCATGACAAGCAACACAATTCAATTCACTGATCAACAAACCACCTGCATCAACAGATGCCAAGTCACCTGGCCGAGCAAATCGCTCGAACCCAGCAACAAAAGGCGGGTGATTCGGCTCAGCAGCGGTACTCGCATGACCCAGCCACAGCAGCATTGACCAGACAATGGTTGTCAGGATTCCGGATCGCCAGTTTGAAACAGCAGGCATTAGTCGCAGCACTAGCAAGGGTAGGTAATATCAGGATCGCATGGAAGAATTAACCGCAGTTTACCTGCTCGACTCATTGCTCGCACTCAAGTAGGCCAGATGGCAAAAAACCAATGCAAACAGATGCAAGGGAATTCGGAATCGTCTGGAAACTTCAACATTCGGTGGTTCATAACAATGTCAACTCTCCCGTAAGGGCATCGATTCTGGAAGCCACATCAGGTCCAATCGCCAAGCAGGTATTCGTTGGCACACCAAAAAATCCGCTCGTTACAAGTCTATGCTGATTCGCAAAGTGAAAGAACGGACAAGAATGCCAGCGATTGGGTTCAGCCACAGGCAAGCGTCATCGATCTGATCCAGCTGCCACCCCACGAGAGGGGCGCGGAAACCGAGCCCATGGGGACTTATCATACGGGTGTGTTGATCGAGGTTGTCGTCATCAGCCAACCCATTGATTTTGAACATGTAGAAACGGGTTAAAATTCCACTCCTGTGTCCGTCCCATTTGATTTCCTTTATGGCAGTTTCATCTTATGTCCTTTGATGCCAGTCTTCTCAGAACCCGACCAGCTGTTCGGGAATCCGCATACACAATGCGACTCATCTGCACGATGCTTTTTCTGATGGTCATTTCGATCACTGTCTCGCGGGCTGAGGAACCACCGCTCGGCGAACATGGGTTCGCGCAGTCAGGTGATACCAGAATTCATTACGTCACCGCCGGAAAGGGCCCGTTGCTGGTCATGATTCATGGGTTCCCCGATTATTGGTACACATGGCGGAACCAAATGCCAGAATTGGCCAAAACGTTCCAAATCGTGGCGATTGATCAACGAGGATACAACCGCAGCGACCAGCCTGTCGGCGTCGAAAACTACACCATGCCGAAACTGGTGGGTGATGTGAAGGCAGTGATCAACCACTTCGGCCGTAACAAAGCCGTCGTGCTGGGTCACGATTGGGGTGGTGCTGTTGCCTGGTCGTTTGCCATGGCCCATCCGGAAATGGTGGACCGTTTGGTGATCTTGAATCTTCCTCACCTGAACGGATTGCAAAGGGAACTGGCAACCAATCCCGAGCAACAGAAGGCCTCCGCATACGCACGTCACTTCCAAACCCCGGAAGCCGCATCGCGTCTGACTGCGGCTGGTCTCGCATTTTGGGTCAAGGACCCTGAGGCAAAGTCAAAATACATTGAGGCATTCAAGCGTTCTTCCTTTGAGGGCATGCTGAACTATTACAAAGCAAATTATCCCAAACCGCCCTACAGAGCTCCGACCACTGAGGTCCCAAAAGTACAGTGCCCTGTCTTGCTGATTCACGGTCTGGCCGACACTGCACTGCTGCCTGGCGCGCTGAACGACACATGGCAATGGCTAGACAATGACCTCACTCTGGTTACCATTCCAAAAGTGGATCATTTCGTTCAACACACGGCGGCTGACAAAGTCACGCACCGCATCAGTTCTTGGTTAAACGTTACAACAGCAGGGAAATGAATTCAATGTTCCGCAATTTCCGGACAGGGCTCTGGCGATCATGCCTGATAAAAAGTGTTCTGGTGCTCGCAATTTTCGCATGCATCGACACTTCCGTTTTCGGTGACAACCCTATTTCCGTTGTCAAAGCCGCGAAAAACAAAAACAGGACCAAGGTGCTGTTGAGCTCGGATGCGGTTTCAGGCATCGCAAAGCTGGGCGACCCTGTTACGTTCACTGCAGAGATCAGCAACAGAAGTGCTGCCACCGTGAACGGTAAATTGGACTGGAGCGTGAAGAGTCCAGTACTGAAAAAATCCCTGCAGACCAGCACCAAGTTTTCGATTGGCGCGAAAAAAACACAATCTTTGACCTTCACAATCACGCTTCGGCAAGCTGGTTTCGCAGAAGTTGAGTGTGCCTTCATCGAAAGTCAGACTGAACAATCCGTTTCAAATCGACTTCGTATCGGATGCCAACCGAATCGCGTGGTTTCATCATTAACGCGTCAGAATGACTTTGCCGAATTTTGGAAAAAAGCAAGCTCTGAATTACGGGATATTCCCCCAGCCTTTGAGTCGATCGAACGAGTCGATATGAGCGATGAACGTATCCGCGTTTTTGAAGTCAACATGCGCAGTCACGACCAGATCCGCGTCAGCGGTTGGCTGGAAGTCCCACGAAAATCAACCCAACCACTTGCCGCCGTGATTCGTGTGCCTGGTTACGGTCAGAACATGCGACCGACCGGGAAGTGGGATGACATGGTTGTGTTCTCGTTCAATCCACGCGGACATGGAAATAGCCAACAGGACATCCCGGGAAAACCAACCAACTTCTGGATTCGCGGTCTCGATGATCAGCAGACCTATTACTACAAAGGCAGCTACCTCGACTGCATCAGAGCGGTTGATTTCGTCGCATCCCGTTCCGATGTTGACCCTGCCAAGATCGCCGTTTGGGGCGGCAGTCAGGGAGGCGGCTTTGCCATCGCTACCGCCGCACTCGATTCCCGGGTTGATTACTGCGTTGCCGACATCCCGTTTCTTTGTGATTGGAGCAATTACTTTCGTCTGACACACTGGCCTGAAATGGATACGTGGATTGCAGATCGCCCTGACAGAAACTGGAATTCCACCCTGCAGACACTCAGTTATTTTGACACGCTGAATCTTGCCGACCGAGTCCGATGTCCGACCATCATGTCCGTTGGTCTACAGGATCAGATTTGTCCTCCTACGACCTGCTTTGCGGTATTCAATCGCATCATTGGCGAGAAGCGTTACCGGATTTATCCCGAAAAAAAGCATGGCCTGGGCCATGAACACCACACATGGGTTTGGCAAGAGTTGCGTAGTGCCTTTGGCTTGACTGACTGACCCTCTCACACGATCCCTGTCGAAAACCCGTATTGAAGAGTCAGTTTTTCAATAGTCGGTTCAGCAATCGGTCAAACGTATTGGCGAACGCTTTCTTATCCCTGTCGGCATAAGGACGGCTTCCTCCGGTCACGACACCAGCACCGCGAAGATCATCCATGAAGTCCCGCATCGAGAGTCGACTGGCAATGTTGCTGCGGTCATAGGCTTCGCCGCGGGGATCAATCACATCGACTTTCTTTTCAACCAACAACGCGGCAAGTGGAATGTCAGCAGTGATTACAAGGTCACCCGGCTCGCTGTGCATGACAATGTAGCGATCCGCAACATCGGCTCCCTCACGCACCGTGACCATCGACACAGTTTCCGCATTGGCTGGAATCCCGATTCGCTGATTTGCCACCAACACCGTGTCCACGCTCATTCGATTTGCGGCCCGAAACACGACGTCTTTTACATCACGGGGAGCTGCATCAGCATCAATCCAGATTTTCATGCCGCATGTTCTCGCCTTGCCGCCCCCTGCACGTCAAGCCATCGGGCAGACAATTTTTGCCAACAACTCCGAAACTGATTTGGCGTCAGGCCAGGATTTTGTTGATGACATGGCCATGAACATCCGTCAGACGTCGATCGATTCCGTCATGACGAACGGTCAGTCTTTTGTGGTCGATCCCCATCAAATGAAGAATCGTGGCATGGATGTCGTAAACCTGTGTCGGATTTTCTCGATCCAATGGTTTGTACCCCCACTGGTCGGATTCACCATGAGTAACCCCCCCGCGGATACCTCCTCCGCACAGCCAATTTGTAAAGACATAGGGATTATGGTCACGGCCCTTGCTGCCTTGAGTACTGGGCATGCGTCCGAACTCCGTGGTCCACAACACCAGGGTATCGTCAAGCATCCCCCTTTGTTTCAAATCCTTTAGCAGCCCGGCTGTTCCGACCGCCATGCCCCGCGCCAGCGGCCCATGATCACGCTCGATGTCCTCGTGACTGTCCCAATTACGACGTGGGAAACTGTTGTCATTTCCTGACCAGATCTGAACAAACCGCACGCCCCGTTCCAACAGTCGACGAGCGATCAGACATTTCCTGCCAAAGTACTCTGCCTCTTCGGGCGGATTGATGGTGTCGGGATACTTGGCCCCCACGCGATCCAATCCGTACATTTTCATGGTGTGTGCTGGCTCACCCGAGATATCAAGAGCTTCGGGAGCACTCAATTGCATTTTCGCCGCCAACTCATAGGAACGCACCCGCGCCTCGAGACGCGAATCACCGGGTCGTTGCTGTTGAAACTGACGGTTCAGTCTGGACAACATTTCCAGACCTGCACGATCACCTGCAGCGGTGGCAAAGTCAGCCCGAGGCGTGAGGTCCTCGATTGGATTTTCACGCTGGGGAAAAATTGCAGTTCCCTGCGAACTGGCAGGCAAGAAGGCGGACCCCCAGTTCTTAGGTCCATTGCTTGCGAAACCACGATGGTCTGGCAACACCACAAACGTAGGCAGATTTTCGTTGATCGATCCCAAAGCGTAACTGACCCACGACCCCATTCCGGGAAAACCTGGCCGCTGGAATCCGGTGGCCTGCAGGTAGGTTGCCTGCGAATGCACTCCAGTTTTTCCGACCAGGTTGTGTATGAAGGTCATGTCATCCACACAGTCTCTCAACGGTGCGACAACGTCGCTGAGCATCTTGCCCGATTCGCCGCAGGGAGAGAATCGAAAGGGCGACTTCATCCATGGACCCAGCCCATTTTGAAAGGCTTCGACATGCTCGCCGAAATCAGATTTCTCACCATGGTGCTTTTCGAGCATCGGTTTGTGGTCCCACAAATCAAGATGACTCGCCGCCCCACCCATGAACAATTGCACGACCCGCTTTGCCTTGGCTGGGTGATGCAAAACCTTGATGGAGGAATCTGCGGTGGCTTCCTCACGAAGCATCGTGGCCAAGGCAAGGGAACCAAACCCACTGGTTGCTCCGCCCAGAAACTCTCGTCTTTGAAAAAGTTTGTTCATGGATACTTCGTTACAAGGGCCTGGTTACAGGCACTGACCAAGGGATAGTCACCGCAACCAGATTCAATCGAGGTAAACAAATTCGCTGAGATTAAAAAGGAACCTGCACAGGTTATTCAGACCATGTTGGCGAGCATAGGTAATCAGCATTTGCGATTCCTGCTGACTCGGCTCACGTTGCATCACCAAAGAAGCAGCCAGCCGGACCTGTTCTTCCAATCCCGCGGCTTGCTTTTCAACGCGAGTTACAAACTTCTCTGCCATGACCAGACTGAAACGACTGTTCAACAGTGACAGTGCCTGCAGGGAAGTCAAGGTTTCGTTACGTTTGGGAGTACTTTGGGACGAGTCGGCACAGTCCAGAGTCGTCATCCATGGGTCAGGCTGCGACCGCACAATGAACCGGTAAATACTGCGTCGGTGCGAGGCAGCATCGTTCGGATCGAACTTGTGATACTCGTAGTGGGGCGAGTGTGCAGTGCGTTCAAGCTGGAACAGGTAATAACCCGGCCCACCCATCTTCGGGTTCATGGTGCCACTGACCTGAAGAATTGAATCACGGATTTCTTCAGCCTCCAATCGTCGACGGGACATCCGCCATAGATACTGATTGCTGCCATCAATCGCGGCATTGGTAGCTAAGGATGTTGAGGATGATGAGCTCTGACGATACACGCTACTGGTGACGATCAAACGGTGCAAAGATTTCAGAGATTGCGATTCCAGCCAATCACCACCATCACGAAATTCCACCGCCAGCCAATCGAGTAATTCGGGGTGCGTTGGGATCGCTCCCATGCGACCAAAATCATTGGGAGTTGCAACAATGCCGCGTCCAAAGTGGTAATGCCAGATGCGATTGACAATCGATCTCCAGACCAGCGGATGCCGTTCATCAGTCAACCAATTCGCCAGCGCCGCGCGACGCTCTGATTCATTGCTATTTTCGTCGATCTGCCACTGTCTATCTTCGCCGAGCGGCAACATGCCTGGCGTGGCAAGCCCGCGTGGCTGCAGAATCTCTCCGCGATGCAACACGTGGACGGGACGCAACTTGCCCTCGGTCGGATGAAAATTTCCCTGCGGACCAAAGTGTGTGGCAGCGGCGTAGACCATCTTTCCCTTTGGCAGGCTAGCCAATTCGGAACGCGCAGAGGCGAGTTGTTTCGTGGCTGATTCTCGCTCTGACAACCGCTCGGGCGTCTCAATTTTCGCCTTCAGTTTCTCCATCTCAAGCTTCGCAGGTCGCAAGGCGGCGGCAGCTTTGGGATCGCGATAGTGCGGCCATTGGCCATCAGTCAGATTCAGCCTGGCCCAACGTGTCGGTGCCTCGATGGAGTCATGCGAAGCAACGGGCTGTCCCTTGGCACGATTCGTTCCCTCGGCATCCAGAACACGGAGTTCACCGAGAGCAAAAATGAAGTCGTTGCTGCGCGGTGAAAGCTTGCTGACTG
Source organism: Rubripirellula sp. (assembly GCA_028823035.1). Taxonomy (GTDB): domain Bacteria; phylum Planctomycetota; class Planctomycetia; order Pirellulales; family Pirellulaceae; genus Rubripirellula. Next base: position 3,814 of record JAPKCI010000053.1, on the reverse strand, counting down.
TCACACGTACGCGGCGGACACTTTGTCCTGCGACATTGATCACCAGCGGTTCCAAACCGGGGTTTTCGAAATCGCCCTCAAGGTGATCATAAACCACTACCGTCTCGTTCGACTCATCGATTGCCGAAACCTGAAACCGGACCGGAAAACCAAAGCCAGCCCCGATACCCCCGAATTCGTCGTGGCTGGCATGCAAAACGATTTGCGATACATCCACCGGGTCACCCAGATCAACCTCTACCCACTTTTGAGTATCATTTCGCTGGTCGATTGCACTGTGATAACCAAACTCGTCTGTTTTTTCGAAGCCGACCTGTGCCTCCAACGACTCGATTTTTTTCCGCAACGATGTCAATTCTGTCCCACCTGCTTCGTCGATCTGCCGGTTGACGGCATCCAGACGTTGCTGCTGTTTGGCAACTTTGCTTTCCAGATCGCGGCGGCGATTCTCGACCTTCGGATCAAGGTCGTAAGGTCGTTCTGCTCGATCAACCGCTGCAAAGATCGACTGCAGACCGTAGTAATCATTCTGGGTGATTGGATCGAACTTGTGATTGTGGCACCGCGCACACTGGACGGTCACGCTGCAAAAGGTATTCAAAGCTCCAGAAACCATGTCATCGCGATCCAGATTGCGTGCCACCTTGCCATCGATCTTGGATTCCGAAACCTCCACATGCCCAATGAAATCCCAGGGACCAGCAGCGATGAAACCGAGCCCCAGAATCCCATCCGGATCACCCGGAAAAAGAACATCGCCAGCAATTTGCTCCTGCACAAACCGCTTGAAAGGCTTGTCCTCGTTGAAAGAACGAATCACGTAATCTCGATAGGGCCAGGCATTGGGGCGGAGCTTGTCTTTGTCGTACCCGCAAGTATCGGCATACTTGACAACGTCCAACCAGTGGCGGGCCCATCGCTCGCCGTAATGACTGGAAGCAAGCAAGCGTTCTACCAACCTGTCATAAGCTTGAGGATCAGTATTCGTTACAAAATTCTCGACCTGCTGCGGCGAGGGCGGTAAACCGATCAAGTCATAGGTGACGCGTCTTATCAAAGTGCGTCGGTCGGCTTCTGCTGAGGCAGTCAGTCCCTGTTGCTGCAACGTGCGGAGGACAAACGCATCAATGGGGGTCCGAACCCAGCGATTTTTCAACGGGGGAACCGGTGGCCTGACAATCGACTGATACGACCACCAATTGAAATCGGATACGCGGGATTCCTTCAATTCAAAACCAGCCGGCCACTGAGCACCGTCATTGACCCATTGCCTGATCGATTCGATTTGATCAAAACTCAATGCATCGGCCTGCTTTGGCATTTTCGCCTTGCCGTTTTCGGGTGTGATCACCTCGATCAAGTGACTGGCAGCAGCATCGCCAGCTTCGATGTAGCCGTCAGCCGTAGCTGACTTTGCTGTCTGCAGTGAAAAATCGCCCTTGCGATCCTGCTCGTTGTGACAACTCAAACAATGCTGTTCAAGAATCGGCGCAATGGTGCCAACAAAGTTATCCTTGGCAAGCAGACCTGAAAGCGGTGTGAACCAAAAAATCAGCACGAACATGATCACAAACCTTGCATTCCCACCTGACCGAAATGCTGAGCAGGTCTGCCTAGATTGCAAGCCTCTGCTGAACCCTTGTCGGATGCCGGGATGTCGCATGCATGAATTCCGTAGGTACGTGTCGTTCTGTGACATGTCGCTAAAAAAACGGGGCGGAGTGGCTGGCATGATCACCGACGCGGCACGGTACCAAAGCAAGCCTGATTTGCTCGGCAACGATCCGAGCGGGGTGGGATGGAACAAGTGGCGGACTCGTCATTCCAGAGGATGCAATCCAACGGCAGAGCCATCAACGATTCACCGTATTGTAACGTATACTCCGGAGACAGGATCACTCGCCAGATTAACGACCCGCTCAAATTCTGCCTGACAGGCCCCAATCAAGACACCAAAAAGGATGATGCCCACCAGCAACCATGCTCTGTCAGTAACCAAGCGACTTCGTATTGCTCGCCGCTCCAAATGGACTCTGCTTCCACAAAATGTCCTCTAGGCGGCGTGAGAGTGGTCACCGCGAGGGCATTTGGATGGGCTCGAGCCCCTTTCCGGGCGGCGATGTTCATGTTGGCACCCAAAGGTTGCTGACGCCCAGTTATTTATGGCAATCAGTCATTGCTGGCAAACCGCTGTGACAGCTAGTCCCAGTCCGCAGCAGTTACTCGTGCCCCCTCAGTTGACGTCCTGAACCAGATCAGGATGCGGAGCAAAAAAGGGGTAAATTGAGCTAACAGCATTCCGTAAACTCTGTTACCGTCGACGGTCAGGTATCTGGTTGCTGAACGGTCGCACCAGACGCACTGCTCGACGACCTCAATTTCTCGGAGACCCCACGGATGGGACTTCCTTTTTCTGCTGCGACACAGCTTGATTCCTTTAAAGATGTCCTCCAGCAGGTCGCTAAACGACTGGACATGAACGTCACCGTTCGACTCTGGAATGGTGAATTGGTTCCCATGGGATCTGGAACTGATGGCAAGTACATCATCGGAATCTCAGGGCCTGGCGTTATCGGTCGTATACTGCGTCGACCCACGCTTGAGACTCTCGTGCGGCTTTACGCCACTGGGCACATTGCTTTTGAGGGCGGCGATTTGATGGAGTTCGCGGATGCACTGCAGACTGAGAAATCCAATCGTCGCAGATTGAAGGAGATCAGCAAACTCATGCTGTTCAAGAAAACAATTCCCTTCATTTTTGCACGGACCAAGAACACTGACGTCAAACATGGTTTCACCGACGACATGGTGGGCCGGACCGAGTCAAAACGGGACAACACGGACTACGTTCAGTTCCACTACGACGTCAGCAACGATTTCTACAAATTGTTTCTTGGTAGCGAGATGGTATACACGTGCGCTTATTTCAAAGAATGGGATAACACACTTGAGCAGGCGCAGGTCGACAAAATGGATTTGATCTGTCGAAAGCTACGTCTGAAGCCGGGCGAAAAAATGCTGGACATCGGGTGCGGATGGGGCAGTTTGCTTCGCCACGCGGCGGTCAACTATGGAGTCAAAGCACACGGAATCACCCTGTCGCAAGAGCAACATGATTATACAAAGCAGATGATTCAGGAGATGGGTCTGAGTGATCGTGTGAGCGTGGAAATCTGTGACTACGCCGATCATCAGGGAACCTACGACAAGATTTCCAGTGTTGGGATGTCGGAACATATCGGCACGGCCAACTACCCACGCTATTTTGACAAAATCAATTCGATGTTACGTGATCGTGGACTGGTGCTGAACCACGCCATTGCCCGTCGATCGAAGGCTACCAAACGACAAGCCAAAAAAATTCGCCCCGAACGCAAGTTCCTCCTGAAATACATTTTCCCTGGTTCGGAACTGATTCCGGTCGGAATGACCACAGACACGCTTGAGAACTCCGGTTTCGAAGTTCATGATGTCGAATCGTTGCGTGAACATTATGCACTGACTTTGAAATACTGGTCAAAAAACCTGACGGCAAACAAGGAAGAGGCAATCCGGCTGATCGGGCCTGAACGTTATCGTCTCTGGGCTGCTTACATGACCGGTGGCTCAGTAGGTTTCACAGCTGGTTCCATCAAGATTTATCAGGTTCTCGCCAGTAAACGCGTCAGCAAGGGCCTTTCCGGAATGCCGCCCACACGTGCTGATCTGTACCGTGCTGCTTGACAGCAAACGGCATTAACTCAACACGACTTCGGCAATACCGACAACGTCTCATTTTCCTCTGCGAAAAGGACGCCTCAAGGACGCCTCAAGG
>JAPKCI010000268.1 GCA_028823035.1 Rubripirellula sp. | reverse complement strand
CCCTTGGTGATTCGGCCCTTTGCCGATTGGACCCAATGGGAAAGGATTACCGAAGCTGTAGCGTGACATAATAGCCGTTAGGGTTGTGGTATCACAACGCACAGCACGTTCGGTTTTCCTGATTCAGACGCAGATTACCGCATGCTTTCCGTCATGGTCGGCTAGATTATGATGGTAGCTTGCGGTCTTGAACTTTCCAGCAAGAATTTTTTCCTGATGTGTTGGTACAGTGATGCTGCCTGAAACGCTTGTCGTCATGTTTCAAGCGTTGTTAAACTTCTGGTGTGAATCGAGTGAATAGCAGCCTAGTTTCCTTCATTGTCGTCCTGTTTGCTGCACTGGTGTTGCAGTTAGGCGGCTGTGCCCGTGAGGAACCAGTTTCGAGGAAATCGACAAAGGTTGAGTCTGCCAGGCAGCAGGATCCGGTTGCTAATGCCAAAGCCTCGCTGCGACGGGGTGATCTTGCTGCAGCCTCCCGGCAAATCCAGGCGGGCTTGCTGATCGCTCCCGAGGACCCGGAACTGCTTTCGATGGCTGGTGATGTGGCTGCTGGGCAGCGTGACTCGTCGCGAGCGACGGCGTATTACGAGTTGGCGGTCGCGAAATTTGAACAGCCGAGCGGAGATTTGCTGAGAAAATTGGGGCAGGAATGGATGAATTTGGGGCGACCCTTCGAGGCGATCCGGGCCACGGAACTGGCGGTGGCAACCTATCCTGATGTTCCACTGTATCGACTTACACTGGTTGGACTGCAGGCTGCCTTGGGCCTCGAATTTGAAAGTCGGCAGCAACTTCAGTGGCTTGTGCAACGTGGACACGGCGGCCTTGATCTGTTGATCATTCTGTCTGACCTGTCGCGTCCCCAGACCGTTGACGCAACTTGCAACTACGCATTGAAGAAATACCCGGAGGATCAGAGGCCACAGTTTTCGTTGGCACGATTGCCTGCCTATCATTCCGAGTGGCAGAAGGTTGCTGATCTGCTGAAACCGGTGACGGAACGCCATCCTGATTTCATTCCGGCACAGGCTTGGTACGGTCGTGCGATATCCGAATTGAATCGAAACGATACCATCAAGGTTTGGTCGAGAGATTTGCCTCCAGGCATCAAGGATCATCCTCAATATTGGATGGCAATTGGCGGATTGGCAGAGCAACGTGGTGAATTGCAAATGGCAGCCAGGGCTTACTGGCAAGCGGTTCTCTTGGATGAGAATAACGCCGAGGCTTTGCTGAAACTGTCTGCGAACCTCTCGCAACTCGGGAACTCAGACGATGCTAAGGCCTTGGCTCAGCGGGCAGCCGGGATCACGGCGATCCGCGATGGAGTCGATTCACTGCTGTCTTGGAAGAAAAATTCCCAGTCCTCCGCGGTCGAGATTGCCCGCGATCTGGATGCCTTGGGGCGACGTTGGGAAGCAACGGCTTGGTTACAGGCCGCTTATCGGATGACCCAAAACAAGCAGCAGGACATTGATTCTATTTACCAATCGCTTCGTTCCCGTTTGACGGGAAGCACGCCTTGGCAGATTCCAAGTTTCCTTGTTGCTGCGAAACTGGATCTGTCGGATTATCCCCAAGCTGTTTGGAGAGAAGGTACCGGTGCTCGCGAGGTGTTGTCAGGCAGTGCAGGCAAAACGGCCCTGCGATTTTCCGATCAGGCAAAGGAACGCAAACTGATTCACACTTGCCGACTCGGTAGGACAGAAGCGGATGGCGGTGGCTTGGCGATTTATCAGTCGGGTGCCGGCGGTGCCGGCGTGCTTGATTTTGATTTGGATGGCTGGCCCGATGTTTACCTGACATCGATTGATGGCAAGCCGCTGCAGGCAGATTCCAGTTCGAACCGTCTGTTTCGGAATCTCGACGGTGCATTTGCAGATGTCACTGACTTGGCCAAAACACTAGATCATGGATTTGCTCAGGGCATTTCCGTTGGTGATTACAACTCCGATGGGTTTTCAGATCTGTTCGTTGCCAACCTTGGTCGCAACCGACTGTGGCGCAATAACGGTGACGGCACGTTCAGTGATGCGACTGATCAGTCGGGCTTGTCGGGGCAAACCTGGACCAGTTCTGCTGCCGTTGCCGACATTGATGGTGATGGTTTCACTGACCTGTTTCAACTCGGCTACTGTCGGACAGAGAAATTATTAAATCAACCCTGTGTCGATGCCGATTTGCAGGAACCACGGTCATGTGCCCCACTGGCTTTTGCTGCTCAGAAAAATCGGGTTTGGCGTGGCGATGGGGATGGTACCTTCACGGACGTCACCACTGCTTGGCTGGGGCCTCATGTGGCTGGTCGGAGTCTGGGAATTGTGGTTGGTGCGCTCGATGACCGACCAGGTATCGACCTGTATGTCGCCAACGACATGACAGCCAACCATTACTGGTCGTCGAGCGATGTTGCCAAAGATGCAACGGACCAGAAGGCAGTCTCAACGCAGAAACCCGGGTTTCTGCTCTCCGAACAGGCAAGTGTTCGTGGATTAGCGGTCAACGAACGTTCTCTTTCGCAGGCCTCGATGGGGATCGCTGCCGGGGATGCTGATCAGGATGGGGATATCGATTTTCTGTTGACTCATTTCTCTGGGGATTACAACACGTACTACGAGCAGGTTGCTTCGGGGATGTGGGCTGACCGATCCAAACGCGTCGGGTTGATCGAGCCATCGCAACAGTTTTTGGGATATGGGACGCAGTGGGTCGATGCAGATAATGATGGGTCCCCTGAATTGCTCGTCGCCAACGGTGACATAGATGATTTCACGCATCGAAACAGGTTGTTTCGACAACCTGTGCAAATCTTTGATCGTTTGGCTGATGGTCGCTGGTCGGAAGTGCAGCGGGATGTTCTGGGGGAATATTTCCAGCGGGATCATTTGGGGCGTGCAGTCGTGACGTTGGACGTGAACCGGGATCAAAAGTCAGATCTGTTGATCACCCACCTGTTTGAACCGGTGGCGTTACTTGTCAACGAAACGAGTAGCAATAATTCGCAGTGCCGTTTTTTTCCCGTCGGCACTCAATCCGATCGTGATGCAATTGGCGCCAAGATTACGATTCGACAGGACGCTCAGCAGAGCATTGGCCGTTTGTTGGCGGGTGACGGATTTCAATGTTCGAATGAACGTTGTGTTTGCTTTGGATTGAGCGATGACAGGGGGCCTTGCGAGGTGATTGTGGATTGGCCGGATGGGACCACCGAATCCTATGGTCAGCAGACGCTGTCTGGTGACTACCTGTTGATTCAGGGCAGTGGCGAGCTTTACGCCCGCTAAGTCGCTTGATACCTGTCAGGTCCCAGACTGGGTGCGCCCGCATTGCATCGGGTGCTGGTTTTCCGCTTTTTGCAAGCCAGCTCGGTTGAAATTTTACCCGGCTGTTGATGCATCGTTTAGGATGAAGGCCCAATCTGTCTTTGGAGTAATCTCATGAGTAACAGCCGCTGCATTGATCGTCGTCGTTTTCTTGGAACAGCAGGTGCTGTTACCGCGTTTGCCGCCGCTCCCACGCTACAACATCAAGCACGCGGTCAGGAATCACTTGCTGCACCACAGGACCGTAGCGGGGAAGCAGTTTTAAAGCCGGCTTCCGCTAAGGCAGTGGCTGCCCTGACCGAACGTTTGAATCCGAAGATTGCTGCTTTGCGGCAGGCTGCATTGCAGATTCTCAAACCATCCGCAGCAGAGTTGGAAAGAGGGTTGCGATTGCATGCCGAATCGATTGTCTTTGATTCCTATGGGTTTTCCCCTCGAGCAGCTGTCGACGGTGATGTGCTCGCCAAGGCCTCGCTAGCAGGCGCGTCCTCCGTTGAGTTGAAGGATATGAAAGAGGACATGGGGATGACGCGAGTAGCGACAGATCCCGTTCAGCAACAGGAATATCAGGATGCGTGGCGGGCATCTGGCGTGACCTGCATTTTTCAGAATGCTGGTGAGGAAGGGCAGGATCCCATGCGGCTGATCAAAAGGCTTGCCCGCTTTACTTACGTGACCGACATGATGCGTGGGTTCGTTGCCAAGGCAGCCTCACCGCAGGATGTGTTGGCTGCCAAGAAGGAAGGCAAACATTGCCTCTATTTAACTGGTAATGGCGTACCGTTGACCCAGCGTTGGGTGTCGGTTCCCGATGAGTTGCGTTACATCCGGGTCTTTTTTCAGCTCGGGATTCGGATGATGCACCTGACGTATCAGAGAAGAAACATGATTGGTGATGGATGCGGTGAAAAAACCGATGCTGGGTTGAGTGACTTTGGAGAGTCGGCGATAACAGAAATGAACCGAGTCGGAATCATACCGGATTGTGCTCACAGCGGCTGGCGGACGAGTCAGGAAGCCGCTCGTGTGTCGACGCGACCGGTCGTGGCAAGCCACTCGGTTTGCGGCGCGATTTATCCACACATCCGAAGCAAACCGGACGAGGTTATCAAGGCGATTGCCGATTCGGGAGGGTACATCGGGATTTGTTGCATCCCCAGATTTTTACGCGGTAACGGTGATGTGAATGTCTTGTTGGATCATGTTGACCATGTCATCAAACAATTCGGTGCTGATCATGTTGCGATTGGCACTGACGTGGCTTATCAATCACAGGAGGCGGGACGCGAACAGGCCAAGGTACCCAAACGGGCAAGGCGAAGAACGGAGTTTCGATCTTTATGGCCCGCGGATGATTACCAGACAACACAGCAAGCCAATGACAGTGTCGCCTGGACAAATTGGCCACTGTTCACGGTGGGGTTGGTGCAACGCGGGCATCGTGACGATGTCATTCGCAAAGTCATCGGTGGCAACGTGATGCGAGTCGCCCGTGAGACGCTGGGTTAAGCAGAAACCAAAAAAACGCGTTGGCAGATTGTCATCGCGTTTCGTTTTTGCGTTCTCGGTCAGCCTCAGGCGGCGCGTAATTCACGCGTGTGTTGCGCAAAATTGATCCAGTCCGTGACTTCATCCAGGTCTGGTAGTTTTCCGCCTCGGAGAATGCGTTTTCCTTCGTTGCTGAGCGCGATGGGTTCGATGATCCCGAACAGATCTTCGGCATCGCAGTTAGCGAGGTCTTCCGGGGTTAGGACCTCTGCGGCAACGAGCAGTTGAGCATCGTGACCTCGCAGCATGGGGACGCAGCAGACAAGGGTTGTCTGTTGTTGCCATTGCAGCACGGTGTCGGCGTCAACTCGTCGATGGTCCAATTCGCTGGCAACTTCCTCTGTATCTGCGTTCAGCAGATCTTCGACGGTGTAGATTCCGATCGCTTGCAAACGTTCTTCCATTCGTTCGCCAATCGAGGGTGCATCAACGACGGGTGCATCACGCTGAAGGTAGAAGCGTAATTCGTGGACCTCGGACTCACTGTGCGGCTGGCCTTGATCCAAGTCATGCTGTGCAGTCGTTGAGTTGTTTTTGTATTGAACAACCTGTTGGCGATCAGTTTCGGCAGTGTTGACTTTCTTTCGTTGTTCCCGCCGAACCGGTTCGCTTCGACGGCGACGGGTCAGGTTGGGATTGAATTCCAGATCGTGGTTTGTCGCGGTTCGTTTCTGCCGGAGGGCGTTTTTACCAGTGGGACGGTCTTGTTGTGTGCCACCCTGCCCTTCTCGATTGGTCGCCCGGGATTGTTTGTTGAGGGCTCGGCTATTGGCGGTGGCAATCCATCCCGTGATGCGGGCGAGTTCATGGCTGGTACCACTCAATAGAATCTGTTGTCCTCGTTCGGTGGCAAGAAAAGACTCGACTTGGTGCAGCAGATCGATCGGGTGAGTGGATGCAAGGGTGGCGGGGGTAGTGATCCCGCAGGCCACCAGAATTCTTGCATCAAAGCCTCTCAGGTTGGGAACGCGACAGACGAGACGGCATTCGGCTTGCCAACGGCGGATCGTGTTGGCTTCTACGTTGGCTAGCCCCAATGCATCGGCCAGTCGGCAGGGATCCTGTTGCATCAGATGTGCGATGTGCGAGACTTGCAAGCCTCGCAGGCGGGCAGATGCGACCGCGTCAATTGAGGGTCCCTGGTCGATGGGACTGTCGACTGAAAGGTAGAAAGGCGAGGCGGGGGCTGCAGGTGAAATTCGTCGGTTGATTGACATTTTTGAATCGTCCTCGGCAGATGGGTGCTGTTGTCCATTGAACATGGCATGATGGCTTGCGTCCGCGTTCTGTTTCTGTCCCGTAGCAACCGTGCTGTAGGTGTCGGTGTAGTAGTAACCGTCCCGGTGTGCCGATCCGTCGCAAGCCCAGTCGGTGGACACACGGGCAGCTGTTTCGTTTGAGGCGTCGCCAGCATTGGCACCCATCCCGTTGGGGTCTTGCCACGCCATGTCAAAGTACTGGTTCGCGTTCACGTTTGGCATGGTGTTTCTAGCTTTCTGAGGGAAATCCTGACTGGGAACGTCCCGCAGGCCATAGGTGTGAGGGTGGGGTCCGACGTATTGCTCGTTCGCATAGTTGGATTTCCATAGCGGACGGTGTGGCTGAACGATGCGTTCTGCATGGATTTGTTCGATTCGTGATCCAACGCGTGCGAGTTGTGCGGTCAGAAATTGACTGCTGGTCAGGATCAGAACCTGACGACCTTCGGTTGCGTAGTCGCGAATGGCAGCGGCGTATGAGCTGTTAACGTCACGCTGTTGATCGCGCTGTTGATCGCGCTGTTGATCACGCTGTTGATTGCGATGTTGATTGCCAGGTGGCCGGTCCTGTTTGTTGGTTGTCTGGTCAATGCTTTGGCAAAGTTCATGATGCGTTTCGATCACCAATGGAATATGTCGCCCAGTGCGAGCGAGAAAATCGCCTGCTGCCATACGGACTGCGGTGACCGCACATGCTCGGTCGAATGCGGGGCACTCCGTTTCAGTTCGGCCGTCGATCGTCACGCCTTCGTGTCGCTGGGAGGGCTCATGGTCTGAATCTCTGTGGGCCATGTAGTTTTCGGTAGACCAAGCAATCCGTTGCAAGCGTCCACCAGTCAAACGTACAAGCCAGCGACTTGCCTGATGGGCCAGTGGCGACAAGGGAGTGATCGTTCTGACGCGAAAGCCGAGCTGATTAAGAATCTGTGCCCGTCGGGTCGTCAACCATTGGAGACGTGAAATGGAGGTGATTCGGCCGTCAAGTTCTTGCAGTTCCTTGGCAAGTACCTCGCGGTTGCTCTTGGTGGATTCCCGTTCATTACTGACCCTGTCCGGTTTTTCGTAGGCTGCAACCGGACTGTCCGTAGACCTGGTATGCATGCTTCGTCGCACCTCGGCCGCTTCGTTCAAACAGATGTCCAGGCTCAATGTCGCATTTTCAAGCTCGGCAACATGGTCCTTGTATTCTCGATCAGATGTTTCCATTTGCTGGTGACTGGGGACCGATGACTCGCTGTAGTCTGCGTTACCGGTTGAGTGATCCTGTCGGTTCAGTTCTGTACGACGTCGTTTCAATTGCTTGATGGCTGACAGTAGCCACTGTTCACTTCGACGAGCCAGCGAGAGGTCATGTGCTGGTCCGAGAAATCGTGAATGTGATTTGCTTTGAGTACGCGTGCGAATTTGACGCAACACATCGCGAATGGTTCGCAGTGTCGCACTCAGCGTTGTCGTTGTGCCAGGAATACTGTGATCCTGTTCATACCACGCCTGAGCTGATCGATCGTTCCCCGCATAACGATCCACTAGCCAGTCGATTTGACGTGTTGCCAAGTGGATGTGTTGGTTGATCGAATCCAGGTTCTGGGTCGGCGGAGACGTTTCGGATGGTGTGTGTTCCAAAGGATTTGAATGCTCATGACGCTCAATTGAATGCAAAAATCCATCCAGTCGCATTCTCCGCAACGCACGTTCATCGACCGGGAACTGTGGGTCGAGGAGGTTACTGTTGCCCGTCAGAAGATAATTCTGCATCTCACAGATTTCCATTTTCGCACGCTGCCAATGGACCATCTGGGCATCAATGTCTTGCAGTTGCCGCTGCTGTTCTGCTGTTCTGTTGTGTGGTTCTGGTTGCGTCCCGTTGCTGGCGGCATACCATCGGGGATGTTTTTTTCCCAAATCGCTGATCCAATTACGTAATCGGGTCTGCTTGGCTCTCAGGTAGCGTGCACGGTCGTGAAGTTCTCGTAGATGGGTTTGCAGATGGGAACTGCGTTTTTGGTCCCAATCACTTCGGCGTGCGTTAGCACGTTGCGTTGCAGTTGAACTCTGCTTTGCGTCAGCATGGGGTGAGAGATCATTGGCTACCGGCATGCGTGATCCGTTAGCGAGACATTGAGCCAACCAAAGACGTCGCGACTGCAAAGATTCGTGTTCAAAATCGTCCAAGCGACCCGCCTGCACATGAATGCTGGCAAGTTCGGCTTCAACGTCCGCTAGTTCGCCGCGAAGCTGTCGGTCCGATCGTTGTTGCTGTTCTGTCTGTGCCTGGGGAGAGGCGATGGATTGGCAGCCTTGACTGTTGTTCGAAGCCTCTGGCGATCGATCTTTGTACGGCGATCGATCTTTGTACGGCGATCGATCTTTGTACGGCGA
>JAPKCI010000052.1 GCA_028823035.1 Rubripirellula sp. | reverse complement strand
CTGAAACTGAGGCTGAAACTGAGGCTGAAACAGCGACTGAAACTGAGGCTGAAACAGCGGAGGTTGAAGCAGAGTCCACTGAGGTGGCCTCCTCAGACAAGTCGGGTGCAGACAAGTCGGGTGCAGACAAGTCGGGTGCAGAGGTAGACGTGCCTGAGGCAGATGCTTCCTCTGCTGAGACAGCGGATAGTGCTGAGACAGTGACCGAAGAATTGGAATCGGTCACTACCGACGAGACTTCGTCTGCTCCGAAAGCGGTAGTTGCAGATTCGGCCGCTGAAGGGGACACCGTTTCGCAGACCGTGGTGGCTGTTGATGTTGCTGAACGTATTCGTCGGGCTCGCCCTGAGCAATCAAAAATTGACAAGTGTGTAAAAGAATGGCAAATCGGTGCCAAACGCGCGAATCAGTTGGTGCAATGGCTTTGTGATCCTTTTGGTGACAGTGACAGTACCGGGTACCCGCCCGCAGTACTCAGTACCATGCCGTCGATCAAGGCTCTGAAGTCTGGTGATTCCGTTATCGGAGTGGTGGTTGGGGTCATGCCATTTGGTGTGTTCGTCGAGTTGGCTCCCGACTGCAGTGGTCTGATTCATGTCAGTCGTGTTTCGGATTCTTACGTCGAGGATCTTCACGAGGCATTACAAGTTGGTGACATCGTGACCGCTTGGGTTACTGGCATCGACGAAAAACGTCGGCGGGTTGCTCTGAGCGCAGTGTCACCCCAGCGGGAAGCCGAGTTGGAAGAGGCAAAGCGGAGACGTGACGATCGGTCACACGGTGGTTCGGCTCGCAGTTTTCAAGCCCGCAGTGGCCAGGGTCAAGGTCAAGGTCAAGGCCAGGGTCAAGGTCAAGGTCAGGGTCAAGGTCAAGGTCAAGGTCAAGGTCAAGCCCGCGGTGGTCAGGGTGGTCAAGCTCGCGGTGGTCAGGGTGGTCAAGCTCGCGGTGGTCAGGGTGGTCAAGCCCGCGGTGGTCAGGGTGGTCAAGCCCGCGGTGGTCAGGGTGGTCAAGCCCGCGGTGGCCAAGGAAGTGGTGATCGAGCCGGAGCAACCGGCGGCCGACAGGGTGGTGGGCGTGATCAAGCTCGCGGAGGCCGTTCACGCGATGGTGGCCGCGGGCGAGACGGACGCGGAGGCCGTTCTCGCGATAAACAACCTGACTCCTATCGTGTCGTCGGTAAAAAAGAGACGAAACCAATCACCGATGCAATGCAGAAGGGTGACGAGCCGTTGCGTTCCTTCGGTGATTTGTTGCAGTTCTTTGATACTGCGCCCGAGGTTGAGGAAAAGAAAACAAAGAAAACAAAGAAAACAGAGAAGCCAGAGAAGCCAGTCGCGGAGGTCGATTCGAAGCAGGTCGAAGCATCCGATAGTCAGGATGATAAAGCGACACCAGCCAACCCCGCGTCAAGCGAGGGCGAACGCACTTCTAGTGGGGTTGTTGAAGCTGGCCCCGAAGCCTCGTCAGGAGAAGCAGATAGTTCTCAGGTGACTCCGCAGGCTTCCGAGGTGAAGCAAGAATCCAAGGACCAGGATGATCCCGATTCGCCCCCTGCCGAATCGTCTCCAGAAGCGGATAATCCCACGTTATGAATGACGAATTTGAATCGCGGTTGGAATCGGCGATCTCTCGTGGTCAGCGTCGCGCCGATGTCAAAGCTACACAGCAACGAAAAAGTGAACTCAGTGCTGATGAGCTGAGGCGATTGCATACGTCCTGTCGTCTATCGCTTTCTGATCGAATCGAAACGGCGATCAATCGTGTGGCGGACCACTTCCCCGGATTTCAGATTGAATCGCTGTTTGGTGAAGTGGGTTGGGGGTCAGCCTGTTTTCGCGACGATCTGCGGATCATATCGGGTCAGCGCACGAACCAGTACAGTCGGCTTGAGATGGTCATCCGGCCGCATACCGATTTGAATGTCCTGGACCTCAAGGGCAAGGGCACGGTGATGAACCGTGAATTGTTCAACCGCAGTCACTATGTCGCTGTGGGCGAAGTGGAGGTCGAGGATTTCGAGCAAATGATCGACGTGTGGGCGATCGAGTACGCGGAAGTCTACGCCGCCAAGAGTCGCTGATTCCGATCGCAAGCCATCGGTTGCCGCACGTGACTTGGTGAGCGACACGGTTTGAGTATACCGACGTGTTGCCCGTTAGTTCTGGTTTGAGGTTGTGCTGCGGCAACGATACACCTTGCCGCCATGACAATCCGGATTGGCTGGCGATCGACCGAATGGTATCAACCAGGACGGTGGTTGCAGGACGCCGTCACGGCCTCCCATGCAGGAGGCCACGTTGTTGCAGCAAGGCTAGGCGGGCGGCGATCGTGTTCGATCCGCCGCATGTTCAGAATTCGGCATGTTCAGAATTCTTTCCTGCCTTCGTCGGGATCAACCAGCTTTCTTGCTGAGCTTTTTGGCAACACTTTCCAGCAAGGCTTTGCTCTTGCTAATGCCTTCCATTTCGCCGACCTTGCCACCTTCGTATTCAATGCCAACGTAGCCGTGGTAGCCATGCTTTTCACAGACGATCCGCATCATCTTTTCATAGTCGGTGTGGGTTTCATTTCCGTTTTCGTCGAAGTCGTGCGTTTTTGCGCTGACAGCTTTGGCGTAGGGCATCAGTTCATCGACCCCTTTGTAGCGATCATACTCTTCGGGGTTGGCGCCCCGTCGAATGTGGAAGTTGCCAAAATCGGGAAGTGTACCGCAGTTTTCCATGTTGACCATTTTCATGACGCCGGCAAGCCAGGCACCGTTGCTGCTCAACCCACCATGGTTTTCGACGATCACATTCAGTCCATGTGGCTTGGCGTATTCGCTCAAGCGACGCAGTCCATCAGTTGCCAGTTTCTGTTGTTCTTCGTAACTGCCACGGCTGCCAGCGTTGACGCGAATTGAGTGGCATCCGAGGTACTTCGCAGCGTCTACCCATTGGTAATGATTCTCCACTGCAGTGGTACGTTCCTGATCTTTGGGAGCACCCAGATTGCCTTCGCCATCAACCATGATCAGGAGGCTTTTGACACCTTCGTCGCTGCAACGTTGTTTCAGGTCCGACAGGTACTTGGTGTCCTTGGCTTTGTCTTTGAAAAACTGATTGACGTACTCGACGGCGTCGATCCCAAATTCCCGCTTGGTGATTCTCGGGAAATCGAGATTGGTCAGATTCTTGGACTTGTCGCGAAGTGTGCGGTGAAGCGACCATTCGGCGAGGGAAATTTTGAAGGGAGCGTGACCTTCATGGTGATCTGCAAATGAGTCTTGGGACAAAACGGCAGACGCAGCGATCGAGGCGGCGGTTGCTTTAAGAAACTGACGTCGAAACATCGGTGGTGCGATCCTTGGCTAGAAGGGTGTATGAATGCGAGTCACGCATTGTAACTGGCGGAGCTGTGAAGGGGAGTCGATGCCCCCGTTTGCAGCAGGATTGTCGTTTCGCTTGGTTAGGATGTTCCCGGTGATCCAAGGCGTCCCGCTGAGGGCGGTGCATCACTTTTCCGGGAGGGATGCTGAGGGTCCTGCAGAATCATCTGGGTCTGAGCTTGCTAAGTTCACTGGCTCTAAGTTCACTGGCTCTAAGTTCACTGGCTCACTGTCAGAGGACTGATCGTCAGTGGATGCGGGGCTCGGTCGTGTTGGTTTGGCTCGGTTGCCGAACCTGCTGATGGCACAGCCCGTTAGAAAAATCGTCAGCGTGCCGACGACGATGGTCAAGTTAGTATGCAGGGGGTTGCGAAGAGTGTCAGGAATTGCCGTGTTATCAGGCGACAGTTCCAGCCAGCTGATGACGACAACGCCGAGAACCACTGCGATCATGCCACTGGCAGCATTGGCACGGCGAGCGATGATTCCAAGCAGGAACAGCCCCAGCATGCCGCCTGAGAACACACCTTGTAGTTGCCACCAGATGTCCAAAATACTCTTTTGGCCAATCAGTAAGAGGGCAACTCCGGTGCCAATCAACCCAATCGCGATGGTTGAGATTCTCAGGACTCGCATTGCCTGTTTTTCTGTGACGTCGGGATTGAGGTAGCGTTGGTACAGATCCTTGAGGATGACGGTGGCAGACGAATTCAAGGACGTGTCGATACTGCTCATGCCTGCTGCAAATATTGCTGCAATCAGTAAGCCAGCAAGTCCGGGGGGGAGTTTTGTGGCGATGAAATGGGGTAGCACCTTGTCACCGATGTCGGCCGCCTGCAAGGTAGCTGGATCTACGGATTGTTGCGCTGCGACAGCTTGTCGGACTTCATGCAGCATCTCCGGTTGCGTTGCGTAGTACGAGAACAAGGCCGCCCCGATCAAAAAGAATAGCAGCGAGATCGGCACATAGAGAAATGCTCCAAGCCAAACAGCGCGTTTGGCAGCCTGCTCGCTTGATGCAGCGTGGTAACGCTGAACAAAACTTTGATCGATTCCGAAATTGGTCAAATTGATGAAAAAGCCGTACAGTAACATTCCCCACACGGTGCTGGTGGTGAAGTCAATATTCCAGTTTCCCAGACTCATCTTGTTAGCGTCCATGGCAATCGTCCAAGCCTGTGATGGTCCTTCTGGCATGTCGAAAACCAGCATGCCGAAAACTAGTATGGCGCCTCCTACCAGCACGATGGATTGCACGACATCAGTCCAGATGACCGCCTCAATGCCTCCTAGCAGCGTGTACAGAGTTACCAGGATGCCCGTTGCCAGAATGATGTTTGTGACTTCCCAGTTGGTCAGTGCGTGTAGCCCGATAGCAACGCCGAACATGATGGTGCCCATGCGGGCAATCTGGGTGAGCAGGTAACACAGCATGGCATAGGAACGAGCCCACAAACCAAAGCGGCTCTCCAAGTGCTGATAGGCGGAAATCTCTCCGCTGCGACGGTAGAACGGAACGAAGTATCTCGCGGCGATCCACACTGCCAGCGGCAATGAAAGTGTGAACAGATAGCCGTTGAAATTTCCCCCGTAAGCTTTGCCGGGGTTGCCCAGAAACGTGGTGCTGCTGAGGTAGGTTCCAAAGATCGACATCCCCACGGCCCAGCCTGGTAGTGATCCGCCGGCCGCCATGAACTCGCGCGATGTTCCGCTCTTGCGAACGAACCAGCAGCCGAACGCAATCACCACGGCTACATAAGCCACCAGAACGATCAAGTCGGGGGTCGCGAGTGTGATGGTGAAAATCCCCCAGTAATGTAGTACTTGTATGAATGCAGATCTGAAATGTCTGACGCAGGGCAATCGGTTCCCGGTCGTCCCGAGACGCTGGTTTTTGTTTGGTTCAGGACTTCACGCCACCAGACAGATCGCCCATGACCTTACCCATTGTTGATGCTGATGCACACGACGACAAGTTTGGTCGTTAAACTGCAAACCCAATCAGGCCCTTACGCCATGTCGTATCTCCACATCCAACGCCCCGTTCTGAAAAGTCATGAAAAATATTTTGCCTTTGCTGTTTTGTTTGCTGTTTCCTGAAGCACTCTTCGCCCAGTCACCCAAGGTGGTTTTCGAGGAAAATTTTGAATCGGGTACCGAGCGGTGGGAAATGTTGGATCCTGCGACGTGGCAGTTGAAAAAATCCGATGATGGGTCAACGTTTGAAATCACAGAACGGGGCAGCAAGTATAAGCCGCCAGTGAGGAGCCCCGGGCATGTTGCCTTGATCAAAGATTTAAAAGTCGGCAACTTCGATATCACTTTCAGGGTTCGCAGCACCAAAGATACCGGGAACCATCGTGATTGCTGCGTCTTTTTTGGCTATCAGGATGATCAGCATTTTTATTACGTGCATCTGGGGGCAAAACCCGATCCCCACAGTGGGCAAATCATGATTGTCAAAGAGGCTCCACGTCTGGCACTGACCAAGAACGAGAAGCTGACCCCGTGGGATGATGAATGGCATACAGTCCGAGTCAGCCGTGATCTGAAAGAGGGAATGATTAAGGTCTACTTTGATGGTATGACGGAACCCCACATGGAAGTGGCAGATCGGACTTTCGGTGCGGGGCGGATTGGCATTGGTTCGTTTGATGATCTCAACGAGTTTGATGATATCGTGGTCCGCCAGTGGTGAGCCATCCTTGCGCAGAATGCCCTTTGACAACCGCTTTACCGTTTGAGGGCGTGGCGGGTTGCAGTTCCGAGCCTGCTGCCAGATTTCGAGCCTGCTTAGCACGCTCGTTCGACTCCCTCTTTCGATTCTCCGTGGGTTAGCCCGAACTCTGTCTCCGCGGTTTGGTTGCCCCCATTGCATTGGCTTCACCTGATAGGCTTCAACTGCCAGTTACGGTGAAGGACAGCAACTGCCAGTTACGGTGAAGGACAGCAAATGCCAGCTACGGTGAAGGACAGCAAAGGAAAGCAGTGATGAACTCCAAATCAATCGAAACAGCTTATCTGTTTTGCCCGCGATGTGGCACAGAAGCCGTGGCGGTGGGAAGCGTTCCTTTCCGCTGTGGGCAATGCGGGTTTGCCAACTTTTTCGGGCCAGTAGCGGCCGTGGGAGGTTTGGTGATCAATGATGCGGGTGAATTGCTGCTCGTGCGTCGTGCTCGTGATCCCGGCAAAGGAAAGTGGGGCTTGCCTGGCGGATTCGTGGATCGGGATGAAACGATCGAGCAGGCGTTGATCCGTGAAGTACACGAGGAAACCAGTTTGCAGGTGATCGAGTCACAGTATCTGACATCCTTCCCCAACCTGTACGACTATGCCGATCTTGTTTCCCCGGTGATTGATCTTTTCTACCTCTGTAGAGTGGGTGATCCGATGCAAGTCAGGTTGGCGGCTGACGAACTGACCAGTTATTTGTGGGTGCGGCCAATTGACACCCATCTTTCCGAAATGGCTTTTCCGTCCAATCGCCGAGCGATTGAACAGTGGCTGCGGTCACAATGATTGACCGAAAACGTGGCTTTCCGAGAGGTTGAATGAGGTTGATTGGCAGATGCTTTCTGTGATCTCTGTGCTTTCTGTGATTTCGTTTTCCACACTGTGATTGTTGCGTGAAGTCTTCCGAGCAGGTAAAGTAACTCTTGTTGCGAATGATTCTCAGTAAAGATAGCCCTATTTTGAGAGACAGATCGATGCCACGTCGTCCCGTCCGTGCCGCTTTCACCTTGGTCGAATTGCTGGTGGTAATCGCCATTATTGGAATTCTCATTGGCTTGTTGCTGCCCGCTGTGCAGGCTGCAAGAGAAGCTGCTCGGAGGATGAGCTGCCAAAACAACATCAAACAGGTCATGCTGGCTTGTCACAACTACGAGTCGGCGATGAAGCAGCTTCCGCCAGCGTGGACCAAGCCAGCTTTGACAGGTGATGGCTGGTCAGCTCAGGCCCGCATCCTGCCCTTCGTCGAGGCGATCTCACTGGCCGAGGCGATTGATTTCTCCAGCGGATACCAAGCGGCCACCATTCGCGTTGATGGCGTTGATCGGCCCATTGCCAGTTACCGGGTGCCGACCTACCTGTGCCCCAGTGAAATCAATGACCGTTTGAGAACAGGATCCTCTGGAGAGGCGATCCATTACCCGCTGAACTATGCCTATTCGGCTGGAACCTGGTTTGTATTCGATCCCAATACCAGGAGCAGCAACAACGTCGGTGAGGGAATGTTCACACCGAATCGCGGTAGAAAACTTCGCGACTGCCTCGATGGGCTTTCCAACACACTGGGCTTCGCCGAGGTGAAAGCCTGGAACCCATACATCCGGGATTCGGCTATTACCGGCACGATGTCGATGCCGAGTATCGAGAGTCAGATTTGCGGCTATGGCGGTTCGTTAAAAACAGAGACGGGTCATACGGAGTGGGTTGATGGAAGAGTGCATCAATCCGGCTTCACCACGACTTTCACACCCAACAGGAAGATCCTCTGTCTCAATGATTTGGGAAATGATTATGACGTTGACTTCACGAACTTTCGTGAGGGAAAAACGGCAGCAGCGCCAGTACCACGCACCTACGCGGCAGTGACTTCCCGGAGCTATCACATGGGTGGTGTGACAGTGGCGTTGTTGGATGGCTCGGTTCGTTTTATCACCGATTCAATTGACTTCGACTTGTGGCAGGGCATGTCGACGCGGAATGGACGCGAAGTCATTGCGGTTCCTGAGTAATCAGTTGATGTTCTGGCTCGTTTGCCGAACATGTTGATTGGCTTCAGTGAGCCACTTGGAAAGTCAGCGGCTTTCCTGTGGCCTGCAAAGTCGTCCTGTGGCCCTGTGCAAATGCTGGGGCCATCACATTCGCCCGATATCGGTTGGTGTGAATTCTGGCGATCGCATCAAACTTCGATGCGATGTCCTGTTGCTTCACTCTGTATCGCTGCAGCAAATACTGATGCGGCTCGATAGGCGTCGTTCAAGTCACTCATATTGCGAAGCAGGCTGGTGACGGATCGGTGAAATTGTGCCAGCAATTGCTCGCCTACCGGCAACTCGGTTTCCAGTGATTCCAGGTGTCGCCCTGCGTCATCGAACCATACCAGCGTGGATGGTAGATCAATGAATGCGATTCCCCGTTCGCAGCAGATCTGCATTGCCGAGGGCGGCCGAAATCCAATGGCTTCCTGCCAGGAATCCTGAATGTAATTGCCTCTGCTAATCTGGGCCGTGACCGGTGGAAACCGGTCTGTGGACGCAAAATCAAGACTAAGCGACCGATAGCCAGATTTTTCGTTGAGCTGATGGGCGGTTGACGCAACATGGGTCGGTTCCCGGTTGACGACATAACGGCACCAATCGATCAGTTCAATAAACTCGGAACGATCTTTTTTGGTTTGGTTGCCGCGGGCGGTGTTTTTGCAGGGCGTTCGATGATGGCAGAAAATCAATTGCGGCGCACCGAGTCGTGTGGCAATCAACTCTCGTAATCGCAGTGTGGCGGGTGCGAAACGTCTTGGGAATTCGGCCATGAAAGCCACGCCAGACTGTTCAATTGTCTCGCGGATGTGCTGGTCTTCGTAGGGATCGAAGTCGAGATCCCCTGCCCAATAGATCGCTTTTCCTGCTTCGGATGCTGCCAGAATCGGCAGCCATCCGAGCCAGTTGCTTTGCAGGACCATGACTGCATCGATATCGCAGCGGGAAACGAGTGTTCGGTAACCGTCCACTGCATCCGCCTGGAATTCGCTTGCCGAATTCTCTGCCAGTTTTGCTACAGGGCTGAAAACAGCGCGGACATCGAATCGATCGTGCAGCATTCGAAGCGCTGGACGATGCCTTGTCTGCCAGTCGTCGCCCAATCCGATAAGTCCGATCCGCAGTTTCATAAAGGAGTTAGCAATGCGATGTGGAAAACAGCGACAGGTTATTCACAATGAACTCGTCTGTCGACGTCATGTTATTTTGACTTTTTCTCGAATGGAAGACTCATCCTGAGGGCACTTTGGCGATCTGATTTTACTTTCCCGAAGTCTCAATTCGACAACAGTTTAGCGTCTCCTCAGGTCTGCGAGTCGGGCTTCTGCGGAACTTTTCTTACCCCCTCTGGGAGGTTGAATGCGTTGTCTGCCTAAGCCGGTCTACTTGCCCGTTCACATGCCACCTTTATACTCCCGCCAAATCTCCTGAGTTGTGCAATCGGAAGACTTGACTTGGTATTTCTCAGCTAACAACAGGAGGCTTGCCACGCACTACCTCGGCTGGATCGAGGGGGCGTGGTGGCAAATTATCCGCGAGTTTTGGCTGATTCACCTCCACGAGCGTTTGGCATGATGTCAGCGTTTGGTGAAGGGTTTCTTGCCGGCCAACCGGGTAGCAGGAGGAAGGGGATACCGGGTAGCAGGAGGAAGGGGATGTTGGGGTTTTCGTGTGTCATTGATTCAAAGCAGGTCCAGCCAGCACGAGCCGGTTGGACAAAGACTGATTGGCAGGTTGCCAATCTCATGCTGAAAGCCATTCTTTAATTCTGATGGAGCTGCTGATGTTTTCGTTGCTATTAGGTATTGCCCTGGCCACTCTGCCCAGTGAGCAACAACTGCAACACAATTACGCGAAAGCCTACAATGAGTCTCTTTCCCAAAAAAAGCCGCTGCTGGTTGTGGTGGGAGCACCTTGGTGCCCTGCCTGCCAGGTGCTGAAAGAAAGTACTCTCAAGCCGATGGCCAAGACGGGCGAACTGGATGACGTCAGCTTTGTGGTGGTCAATCGGGACGAAAGCCCAGCGCTTGCCGCAAAGTTAACTCAGGGTGAGCCGCTGATTCCTCAGATCATCCTTTTTACCCCCGGCAAGGAAGGCTGGGAACGGAGGAAACTGCGAGGTTTTCAAACGAAACAGCCCATTCTCGCACTGATTCACAAGGCTTTGCGTGGCGGTTAGTTTTCTCTCCGCCGTCTTTTCGGGTGGATTTAGGATCCACTGGTGGCAAGAGAATGGTTGAAGCCGCGATCACAGCGTTGGGATCGAATTTTCGTTTGGACTCCCGACGCTTTTTTTTCGCGCATCGGCTATCCTGTATCCTGAATTATTCAACCGATCTTTGCTTCTGAAACGATCCGTTGGATTCTGGCCAGCACCAACCCAAGAGACTTGTTCAGCATGGATTTTCCGGACGATCTGATGCACCTGATACGGACCGACGAGCCATTGGGTCCGTTGGCCTGGCTGGGAATTGGGGGTCCTGCGAGGTTCTATGCTGAACCGATCAACACAGGCGATGTACAGCGTTTGGTGACAGTGGCAGCGGAACAGGGGCTGCCGGTTCGCATTCTGGGTGGCGGTAGCAACATTTTGGTGCGTGAGTCGGGCGTCGATGGTCTGGTGATCTCGCTCGCTGGATCAATTAGCAGCGAAATCGCGATCGATGGGACTGAAATGACCGTCGGTGCCGGAGCCAAGTTATCCCACGCCGTAATCAAATCAGTGGGAGCCGGTTTGGGCGGACTGGAGCATCTGGTGGGGATTCCCGGCACCGTTGGGGGGGCCGTCGTCGGGAATGCATCGGCCGGTGGACGCGACATCGGATCGGCTGTCAAGTCCGTAAATGCCATCGAAAAGGATGGCAGTACGCGAACCATGACCCAACAGGAGGCGGGTTTTTCACACCGAAAAACCTCGCTCGTGGGACTCACCGTGCTTGATGTTACCTTCGCTTTGGAGGCCCGCGACGTGCTGGCACTCACCAAGCGGATGCAGAAGCTTTGGATCAGCAGAAATGCATCGCGGCCGACTGAGGAACCTCGCATTGCTATGCCATTTGTGGATCCTGACGGAATGCCAGCAAAAGATTTGTTGCAAACAGTTGGCCTCGCGGGGATTCGCGAGGGAGATGTATCCTTGGACGGGCAGCACCCCCAATATTTGATCGCTCATTCCGGGGCGACCAGCGATGACTGCCTGAGGCTGATTGAGCGGGTTCGGGAACAGGTTTTGTTGCAAACCGGGATCGGCTTGCAGTTGAATCTGCAGATTTGGTAGTTCTTGCAGGATAAGAACTGATGAGCTGCCGCAGAGTGGGGGAGAACCTGTTTATCGAGCAGCTGTTTCGTCAACATGGAAGTCGGGGAACACACCAGTGGCAATGCGATCGAAGGAATCCGAAAAATATCGACCGGTTCGTCGATTGCTGGGGCGTTTGATCAAAGCTCCTGCCGCCTTTGCCGTCTTATGGCCGGTGTTGTTAATTGTGGGTGGGTACGCCGCTTGGCATCGCTGGGGGGCTGTGCACGTGGCTGGCAAATACAGCGGTATCGACCCGACGATGATTCAGGTCACTGAGCCGCCGCCCCATGTGCGAACCAACCTCGTCAAAACGGTTTATCGCGATACGGCGATGGAGGGTCTGTCGATTTTGGATCGACAGGCAACTGCCAAAATAGCCTCTGCATTTTCCATGCATCCGTGGGTCCGCAAGGTGATCGGTGTGCGAAAGTTACCGGGCGGGCAGATTGACGTTCGACTTGAATATCGATGCCCTGTGGCGATGGTGCATGTTTACAAGCCGAATGATCCTGAGAATCGCAGTTACTTTTTTCCGGTAGATGGCGAGGGCGTTCTGTTGCCAGGCAATGAGTTCGCCGAAGCGGAAACCAGGAATTATATCTACATCGAGGTTCCCGATGTCTATACCAGCAATGCGGTGGGGACGCCCTTTGGCGACGCCTCGGTGGAAGCTGCCTCATCGCTGGCCGCCGTTCTTTCTCCCTACCGCGAGCAAACCCAGATTCGCAGCATCGGTATTTTTGGTGACCCCCGACAAACGGATGTGTTGCAAATGGAACTGACCATGCAATCGGGGGCTCGCATGACATGGGGAAGTCCTCCGGGGCGTGAAGTTCCCGGTGAGCCAACTGCTCAGATGAAACTGAAGTCATTGTTGTCTACTGATCAGCGAGAGGACGCCGATCTGCGCGTCGCCAGCCCGGCCCATATCATCAAGCGTTGAATTTCGGTTTTCCGCTTCCGCCTGCAGCCTTTGTTGGCACAGCCCAGCCAGCTTCGACCCAGCTTTAGGCTTGTCGGCTGATCTGTCTGCACGCTCTTTTTTGTCGGTGCCTGGCTGTGAAAGACCAAAAATCATTTTCTCGCTGATTGGGTCCCCAATTCGATGCCTTTGGCCATTTCTGGTAATCTGGGTGTCAGCTCACCCCGGTCGCGAATTTTCACTCACACCACAATCGCAGGAATCCAAATGAGCGATTCACCGTTTGAGTTTTCACAGATGCAAAACCGTCGACAGTTGATGGGGCGATCCGTACTCGGTCTTGGCACAGCGGCGCTGGCTGGTCTGTTGGCCTCTGATCCTGCTTTCTCTCTGGCCGCAGAAACAGATGCCGTTGAGGGGCAGGATCTCAATGGCGGATTGCACCACCGGGCTCGCGCTAAACGCGTGATCTATCTGTTCATGAGCGGGGGACCGAGTCAGCTGGATTTGTGGGATTACAAACCAAAGCTGGCGGACATGTTCAATGAGCAGTTGCCAGATCATATTCGCAACGATCAGCGAATCACTGGGATGACGGCGAATCAGAAAGCCGGTTTGCCTCTTTGTCCCAGCAAGTACACCTTCACAAAGCACGACAACAACGAAAATGGGATTTGGGTAAGCGAACTGTTGCCTCATACGGCAGGCGTTGTCGGTGAACTGTGTGTCGTCCGCAGTACGTTTACCGAGGCAATCAATCATGATCCGGCTATCACTTATATCCAGACGGGGAGCCAAATTCCGGGCCGCCCCAGCCTGGGAGCCTGGTTGAGCTACGGATTGGGTAGCATGAATCGTGACTTGCCGCACTATGTTGTGATGCACGCCAAAACCAGCTTTCCCGAGCAAAGTCTATTCAACCGACTTTGGGGAACGGGGTTCATGCCATCGGACCACCAGGGCATTCTGATGCGCAGCCAAGGTGATCCTGTGCTGTACTTGAGTAATCCGGCAGGGGTCAGCCGAGACGATCGTCGTCGTCAGTTGGATGCAATGGAAGCTCTCAATGCAGGCTTGCATCAGCAACTGGGCAATCCTGAAATTCTGGCCCGCATCAAGCAGCATGAGATGGCTTATCGCATGCAGGCTTCGGTGCCGGAGTTGATGGATCTTTCCAAGGAAGATCAAAGTGTGTTCGATTTGTACGGTGAACCGGCTCGGACCCCGGGAACATTCGCAGCCTGTTGCCTCAATGCACGACGGTTGGCTGAACGTGGGGTACGCAATATTCAAATCTTCCACCGTGGTTGGGATGCTCATGGTCGATTGCCGACCGAGCATGGATCACAATGTCGGGATGTGGATCAGGGATGTGCGGCACTGATCATGGATTTGAAACAGCGGGGAATGCTGGACGATACCTTGGTGGTTTGGGGTGGCGAGTTCGGTCGAACTGCTTACTGCCAAGGGCAGTTGACCCGCGAAAACTATGGGCGTGATCATCACCCACGGTGTTTTACTACTTGGATGGCAGGTGGTGGAATCAAACCAGGGATCAGTTATGGCCAAAGTGATGACTATGGTTACAACATCGCCAATGCGGACGGAGATCCATTAACGCCAAGCAAGGAAACGTGGACGCCAGGGACCATGCACATTCATGATCTGAATGCCACGATCTTGCACTTGTTGGGGATTGATCACCGCAAACTGACCTATCGCTATCAAGGTCGTGACTTTCGTTTGACCGACGTCCATGGTCATGTCATGCACGACCTGCTGGCCTAGCGACTTGACTGGATGGGGGTGAATTTGAATGGAATTCCCCCGATAAACTGATCACTGGTCATCGTCGGGCAGACATGACGTTCGATGTGCGCGATGATCAACGCGTTTCCTTCGAGGTGACTCACGTGGGGCCAGGATCGTGGGTTGTACATCGAATCAGTAAGGTCCCGCATCAGAACGACATTCATGCCGTTCTTTGAAAGTTGTCGCAGACCAAATGGGCGTCCGAGAACACACATGTTGGTATGAACGCCGACCAGGATGACGTTGGCGATATTCCTGTGTTTAAGGATGTTCCATACCTCGTCGCCACGATCGCTGATGAAATCCTGCTCTGGATCGATGGTCAGCCCTGCATGTTGTTTCTTCCAAGGGGCTTTGGGGTTCAGGCCTTTTGATTTCAAGGTCGCTGCCCAGGACGCATGTTCCTCGGGGGTGTCATCTTCACCACCGTCAGATTGGTCCAGGGGGTAGGTGACTGCTTCCTCGCTGGGGATCGATCGACACCACTGGTTGATTCCGGCAGGGGATTCGGATTTTGGAATCGACGCAACACGCTGGCGAGCCGGATTGTCTGCATAAGCACCCACGCAACTGCTGGGTGCATGGATGATTGTGACACCTCGGGAACGCAGATTGTTCAGCAGGCCTTCCATGCGAGGCACCATTTGTTGTTCGCGCAGCACGGCGCGATAGCAATGGTGGGAATCCCACATGTCACAGACGATCACCGCTGTCTGAGTCGGTTGCCAAATTTGCGATGTGGATTCGATGCGGTAGTCACCCTGCGTGTCATCAACTGCCTGTTGGTGACGCAGAGAGACGTTCAGGGTTTCGGCGCGGGCGTCCGATTTCCCATGACTGATGGTCAGCAGTATCAGCAAACATGCAAAAGACGACCGTGGGAGAATCCGCAGGATCATGGGGGTACCTGGTGCAAGGAACGGAACAGAAGATGTTTGTCCGAACATTGTAGTGGACCGCGGCACTGGCATTCGAGTGCTGTTGTTTTGGATGCCAGATTGATCTGGATTCCAGGTCGGTAGGGGCGGATCCCCGACCTGAATTGTCATGATGATTCAGTAGCAGGATTTTGGCACGATAGGTGATCTACTTGCTCAGCATGTTCCGATACATGCTGATGCCAGCAGGCCCGACGAGAACGACGAAGATTCCAGGGAAGATGAAGAGGACCAGTGGAAAGATCATTTTGACCGCAGTCTTGGCGGCTTTTTCTTCTGCGATTTGTCGTCGCTTGATTCGCATTGAATCGCTTTGGACTCGCAGTGCCGCAGCGATGCTCGACCCGAATTTGTCGGCTTGAATCAGAATGGCTGCCAGTTGTTTGAGGTCATCGACACCACTGCGGAATCCGAGTGCCAGCAGAACCTCTGAACGGGATCGTCCGAACTGCAGTTGTTGATTGGCGATGCTGAATTCTTCGCCGATCACCTTGTGGCTTTTTGTCATTTCTTCGGAGACTTTGCGAAGTGTCTGATCTATTCCGAGTCCGGCCTCAACACAGACCACCATCAGATCGAGTGCATCGGGCATTCCCAGAAATACTTTTTCCTTGCGTCGTTTGACCAGAATGTAAAGCACGACTTTTGGCAACATGAAGCCAATGACAATGCCCGCAGCGGCCTTGATGACCAAGCCTTGACTGAAACCATCGGAAAGCATTCCAAAGACTCCCCCGACGAACAGTCCAACGCCTGTAATGATCAGTTGGACACCCTTGAAAACAACGGGCGTCGACTCACGACGAAAACCAGCGTTGACCAAAGTCTCTCGCAGTTGACCCATCGATTTTTCGTTGCCGCGGACTGTTTCGGCCAGAGGTTGCGTGGCTCTTTCCAAAACGGCTGCCAAAGCTTCATTCTTGCGCCGCGTTTTGTCGTCTGGATTGTCGTCTATTGGCGTGCCTCCGCGCCGGTTGCGCATCATGTCCAATCTGGCTTCAGCTCGAGGTTTGTCCTGACCACTGATACGGCCAATGATCACCCAGGCCACAGCGGTGACCGAAATGAAAATGGCAATCGAGGTGGCGGTAACCGGGTCGGGCATGGTGATGATCATGGTAGGCATGTCAGAAATTCCTGATTCACCCTAAAGTGGG
The DNA here is from genome assembly GCA_028823035.1 of Rubripirellula sp. Classification (GTDB taxonomy): domain Bacteria; phylum Planctomycetota; class Planctomycetia; order Pirellulales; family Pirellulaceae; genus Rubripirellula. The sequence goes on along the minus strand of JAPKCI010000052.1, from coordinate 16,100 downwards.
GACATCGATGATTGGATGGTTTGATGTTCTTGAGTAGGTCGTCAGATTGCTAGACTTTGATCGTGATGATTTTCTTGATTACCAAGGCACCGATGATCTGTGTCACCAAGGCGGCAGAGAGCATGTAACGTCCGATCTGGTCCGTGAACAACATGACCACATAGTCATAGTTGAGTTTGAGCATCACCAGAAACAGGATGGGCGGCAGGGCCAGAAGCACGGCTCCACTCATCCGTCCCTCACCAGTCAATGCTTGAACTTGTCCCAGAATCATCAGTCGTTCGCGAATCAGATGGCTGATCTTGTCGAGAATTTCGGCGAGATCACCACCTGTTTGGCGTTGCAGAACGACAGCCGTGGCAAAGAAACGCAAGTCCATGTTGGGGATGCGATCTGCCATGTCTTCGATGGCTTCATCCAAGGGGATGCCGAAATTCTGTTCTTCAAAAGCTCGTGAGAATTCGGTGGCCAGGGGGGCTTCGAGTTCTGAGGCGACCAGGCCAAAACCCGCGTTCAACGAGTGGCCTGCACGGAGTGAACGACTTAGCAGGTCCAACGCTTCGGGCATCTGTCGGCCAAATTTGGTGAGCCGCCTTTTCCGTTTCATGGCCAGCCAACTGACGGGTACTGCCGCAAACAAGGTACCCGCGAATGGCGCAAGCAGGATTGGGACGGGACTCAGGAGGCAGGACAGAACTCCCCCGACAAATGACGCGATGCAGATGATGGCAAATTTGGCCGGCTGCATCGAAATGTCAGCTTGATCAAGATAGTCAGTGATTGCCGGAAGATTTTCGATCAAGCGAGAGAACGGCGTATGGGTTTCGTCCATACCCGCCAGTAGCGATGATTTCTGCGGTTCAGCTTTTGTATTCCGACGACTGGCCATGGCAGACAAGCGGTCTTCGGTCGAGGTAGAGTCATTACCCGGTACCATCATGTTGATGGCGAAGGCGACCAGTGACGCAACAAATACGCCAACCAGAACTACGATGATGATTCCGCTCATGACTGAACTGTAGATCGAATTGAGTTTGGGAATGGTAATCGAGGTATTTCACTCACTGGCAGACCTTTGTCAGGCCTGCATCATGACTCTTTCTCGGAATGCACTGGCGGGCAGGCGAACCCCTGAGGCCTCCAGACGATTCATGAAACTGGGGCGAACTCCGGTGCATTCGAAATGCCCGAATGCTTTGCCATCGTCGTCGATACCCTTCTGGGTGTACTTGTAAATGTCCTGCATCACGATCGTGTCTTGTTCCATCCCTACGATTTCCGTGATGGCAGTGATTCGCCGCGGGCCACCCTGCAGGCGATTGGCCTGAATCAGAATGTCGACTGCTCCGGCAACCTGTTGTCGAATCGCTTTGACTGGAAGTTCAAAACCGGACATCATCACCAGGGTTTCCAAACGGGCGACTGCATCACGCGGGGTGTTGGCGTGGATCGTAGTCATGGAACCGTCGTGGCCCGTGTTCATGGCTTGCAGCATGTCGAGTGTTTCACCACCACGGCATTCTCCAATGATGATCCGCTCGGGACGCATACGCAGTGCGTTTTTGACGAGGTCCGTCGCCGTGACCGCTCCATTGCCCTCGATGTTCGCAGGGCGTGTCTCCAGACGCACGACGTGGTCCTGTTGCAGTTGCAGTTCCGCTGCATCCTCGATCGTGACGATGCGGTCATTCTGTCCGATGAAGGACGACAAGGTGTTCAGCAGGGTCGTTTTTCCGGATCCTGTGCCGCCTGCGATGATGATGTTGCATCTTGCTTTGATGCAGCCTTCCAGCAGCATCACCATTTCAGGGGTGAATGCCTTGAAGTTAAGCAGATCTTCGAGTCTCAGCGGGTTGCTGCCGAAACGGCGAATACTGACAGCGGCACCATCAAGTGCCAGGGGCGGAATGATCGCATTGACCCTTGAACCATCCTCAAGGCGGGCGTCCACCATGGGCGAGGTTTCGTCAATACGACGACCCACTTTACTGACGATCCGGTCAATGATTTGCAGCAGGTGTTTTCCATCGCGAAATTCGACGTCAGATTTTTCCATCTGACCGTTTTTCTCGATGTAAATGTTTTTCGGACCGTTGATCAGAATGTCGCTGACGGTTGGGTCTTTGAGGATCAACTCAAGCGGTCCTAATCCCAACACTTCGTCGATCACTTCTTCGACGATCCGCTCACGTTCCTGACGATTCAGCAGAGTGTCTTCGGCATCACACAGGTGTTCGACAACAAGACGAATTTCGCGTTTCAGCGTGTCGCCTTTAAGGTCTCCCACTCGTGAGAGGTCGAGTTTATCGACCAACTTGCTGTGGATGCGGCTTTTGATTTCTTCGAATTGCTGTTGCCGGCCCGGGCGGGCTAATTGGTTGCCTGTTCGCATTGCTGCTGATTCCTGAATGCTGTCACCGATGGTTCCCGTGCAGTTCCTTCGAGTCAAAGTCAGACGCGGGGGATACTCAGCGAGTGCCTGAACGCTGGGCAAGGAATGCAATTGTGCGGGTTGAAACACATGCAACGGCGGCTTTGGCTGTGATTGCACCTGCACCTTCGCTCATGACGTTCGCTCCCACCCAAAGATAGGACGTAATATGGGGCGCAGAAGGAAAACGTGTTAGAGTTTCCCTAAAGTGCAGAAAGGGACGTTCTCACGCGGCATTCAGACGGTGCGATATCAGTCTGTAAGCCGAGACGAAGCCACCGTCCATTCTGTCCGGTGCATGGACAGTCGCCCAGCGTTTGCTGCTACGCAGCAACAACGACCAAGATTGGGCCCAAGCCGGCCCCCGGGTGAATCAGGAATCTGCTCGATGGCGATTCTCTGTCAAAAGAAAACAGACCGGAACCTCCAATTGGACGAACCGGCCTGGTGCAATGATCTGGCTAAAAGCTGGTGGTCGAGTCTCGGCAGGATCGTTCTGTTACCAAGGGCCTCGAACGTAGTACGTTCCGAACTGGTCTGTGTGACTTGGCCAGCGGGGCGTGGCATGAAAGCCGCCCCGTGGGGCAACCCCAGGTGAATTGGCGCTACGACCGTATTGGTGGTGGATCGGATACATCAGATTCTGGCCGACTCCCCACGAGTAGGTCTGCCGCATGTGAGCGGTCGGTGGAACGATCAGTGCCAGTGGCTGCCCGTGCATCTGGTTGTAATAGTTCCCATGCCAAGGTCGGTTCATGGAGAAGTTGTAGGACCAGACCTGTGCCATCCCGTAGGGATCACCAGCGGTGACGCTGGTTTGCGAGGCTGCCACGGAAGCTGTGACCAAGCCAACGGCGAGGATGATTCGATGGATCATGATGGACTCATTCGTCAGGGAGTGCTGGATTGGATTCCAACGGTCAGACTTTTGTACCGTTGCTGGTAAAGGGAACTAGCGTGGAATACGCAGGAAGTTCCAGTAAACATTGCTCGCTGCTTGACGAGCGGGCGGGTAGTAATAGAGGGCTCGTGTTCGATTCATGCCGCGGCCGCAGTCATATTGATGGTGGAACCGGTTTTGATGCGGGTACAGCATGTGGTGCGGGTAGAAAGGCTGATACGTGTAGAACGTGTGCCCAACATTTGGCGGGACCGGCATGGGGGACAGATACATCTGGGCATTAACGCGGTTTGCGCCACCCTGAGTGTAAAAGTTGTAGAACAGGTCAGGCTGGCCGTAGCCACGCTGGATGCCGGGGGCGTAGTCTCCGACGTAATTGTTAACCGCCGCCACAGGGGCAGTTTCCTCAACGTTGGTCTCATCTACTTCTACTTCTACGTCTACTTCTACGTCGTCCGCCGAGGCACTGGTTGCCAGGATGGTGCAAACGGCGAGGGCCGCCACGGCGTGGTAAAGCGTTCTGATTTTCATAGGTTCGGCTCTCCACCGTGAACGTCGCCCGAGCGTGTCGACGGTTGAAATGGGTCGGAATCCAGCCCGATGGCTGGCGATACATTCCCGCGCAGTAGCGTCCGAAGAGCAAATTGGCACTTCGGAACCGCAATTGTAGGAACACACCTCTGTTTTCAAGAGATTTCGGATCAATAGCGACCTGCGGTTGATCTTTGCGCCCTTTGCCGCTCAGCTTCCCTTGATCATTGGGTTCGTTTTCACGGGTTCGATCGGTATAACCCGCTTCTACATCTTCCGCCGTTGAGCGTGCTGTAATCGACTTGGCTGGTATTAACGGTATAAACTGCCTAGATTTTCCATCGTTGTGCTGGGTGGCAGACCGCTCAGCCCCGAATAATTCTCGTACCACAGGCAAGAAAAGGACCTTCTGGCGTGGCAAAACGTCGAACTCGCAGTAATTCCAAGGCCTCAGGTAATCGCAAATCTCCGTTAGCCAACACGGATGGAACCGAATCGCTTTTCGATGCACTTGATCCAACGTTGATCAGGATTCCGCTTCGACAGGCTGCTCAGGAAAAATATCTCAACTATTCTCTTTCGGTGATTACCAGTCGTGCATTACCCGACGTGCGGGACGGTCTTAAACCCGTTCAGCGACGAATCTTGTACACGATGAGCCAGCAGGGGCTGACTTTCAGCTCCAAGCACGTCAAATGCGCAAAGGTCGTCGGTGACGTGATGGGTCGTTTTCACCCGCACGGGGACAGCTCGATTTACGATGCCCTGGTGCGGATGGCTCAGCCGTTTTCGCTGCGGATGCCATTAGTTGACGGGAGCGGTAATTTCGGCAGCGTGGATGGAGACAATGCTGCGGCGATGCGGTACACCGAGTGTCGCATGACGGCGATTGCTTCGGAAATGCTGACCGATCTGGCGACACGCACGGTCGCTTTCAAATCCAATTACGACGGAAGCCGGGAGGAACCCGTCGTTCTGCCTAGTCGCGTTCCCAATCTGCTGCTCAACGGGGCGACCGGGATTGCGGTTGGGATGGCGACCAATATCCCACCCCACAACCTTCGCGAAATCTGCAACGCGCTGCTCAAGCTTTTGCATAATCCGGAAATCAAGGGTTACCAATTGGTGGCCAATGATGCAATTCAGGGTCCTGATTTCCCAACCGCCGGGCAGATGATTAACACCAAGGATGAAATCAGGGATATCTACTCCACCGGACAGGGCACCATCAAGCTCCGCGGGACGACCAAGTTGATCACCCAACGTGGGACAAAGGTCCTGCAAATCACATCGATCCCTTTTGGTGTCAACAAAGCGGTAATGGTGGAACGGATCTCGGAAATTATCTTCAGTGGAAAATTGCCACTGGTCACTGAGGCTCGGGATCTCTCGACTGATGAGATTCGAGTTGACTTGATGCTGAAGAATGGTGCTGATGAGAAGAAGGTACTGGCTTACCTCTACAAACACACCCAGTTGCAAAACAACTTCAACGTCAACTTGACCTGCCTGGTACCGACCGAGAACCCGGAGGTCGGCGCACCGAATCGGTTGAGCTTGAAAGAAATGCTTTGGCATTTCCTACACTTCCGGTTGGAGGTTGTTACTGAGCGTTTGAATAACGAATTACAATCGCTCGAGAAACGCATTCATATTCTGAATGGTTTTGCTTTGATCTTTGATGCACTTGATGAAATCATTCGCATCATTCGACGCAGCGATGGCAAAGCGGATGCTGCCAAGAAAATCATGCGCAAGTTTCCTGCCGATGCCAGCGGTGGTGGTTTGGATGAGGATCAGACAGATGCGATTCTGGAACTCAAGCTTTATCGTCTGGCAAAATTGGAAATCAATCTGATTCTGGACGAGCTTAAGAAAAAACAGAAACGGGTTCGTGAGATCGGGAAGTTGCTTGCCGAAGATACAAAAGATACCAATGCCTCGGGGCGGTGGCAGATTGTCCGCAAGGAAATTGAGTTGCTTGTGGCGGGTTACGGCAAAGACAGTGTTGGAAAACGCCGAACTCAACTTTGTACTGTTGAAGAGGAACCGGAATACACCGCCGAGGATTTCATTGTGGCAGAGGATTGTCACATCCTGATCACCAGAGATGGCTGGGTGAAACGGCAAAAGCACATCGCGGATCCGGGCAAGAGTCGCTTGCGGCAGGGCGACAGTGTGTTGGACTGTGTCGCTGGCAGTACTCGGGAAACGATCGGTTTCTTTTCTTCGCTGGGGGTTTGTTACACCGCACGGATGATTGATGTTCCGGCCTCGACCGGATTTGGAGAACCGATTCAGAAACTGTTCAAAATGAAGGATGGTGAGCGGATCGTGACCGCGATTTCGTTCGATTCACGCGTCATCGGTGACTTCCGTGAGGATCCGAAAAAGCCTGAATACTGTCCTGAGTGCCACGGTCTGTCGGCAACCACGAACGGTTTTGCATTACGATTTAGTTTCGAGCCATTCGTTGAAACATCGACTCGCAGTGGACGTCGGTTTGCCCGGGTCACGGGTGGCGCATCGATTGTCAGCGTGGTACCCATCGATGGTACGGAGAATATTCTGGCTGTGTCTCACGCCTGCCGGGCCATGATCTGTGCCGCCGAAGAAATTAATTATCTGTCGGGTCCGGGCAAGGGAGTGACCTTGATACGGCTTGCTGCGGGCGATGTGTTGCTGGGTTTCAAAGCGTCCAAAGGGGATCGGGATCTGATGACCGTGATGACGAACCGCGGAGCCAAAAAAACAATTTCGACTGCCAAGTATCGAGTGACTTCGCGAGGTGGACGAGGCAACGAGATTCAGAAGAACGGAAAAATATCGGAAATCGTCTTGCCGCCGCCCCAAGCTCCACCGATTTTGAGTGAACCCTCCTGAGTGCTTTGTTTATCTGTAACTCCTGCATCAGCCAGTCCGGCTGAGACCCAATCAAGCTGACGGAACGACATCGAGATGGCTGCAAACGAACGATACGAAGGTCAAGACATCGTTGTGCTCGAGGGACTCGAGCCTGTCCGGAAGCGACCGGGCATGTATATCGGTGGTGTTGGAATGGCGGGGTTGCACCACCTGATTTGGGAAGTGGTGGACAACTCGGTCGATGAAGCCATGAATGGTCATGCGACTGAGATTTCAGTCACCCTGCACAAGGATGGCCGAACAGTCACTGTTTCAGACAACGGTCGTGGAATACCCGTTGATAAACATCCCAAAACCAAGAAATCGGCTTTGGAAACCGTGCTGACTGTCTTGCACGCTGGCGGCAAGTTTGATGGGGGCAATTACAAAACAGCCGGTGGTCTGCACGGCGTGGGTGCTTCGGTCGTCAACGCGCTCAGCAAAGAACTCATTGCGGTGGTGAGACGTGGCGGTGCACAGTATCGAATGACCTTCGCAAAGGGCAAAGCCACGTCCAAGTTGCAGAAACTTAAAGGTGCTGTACGTGGTACCGGCACGACGATCAGTTTTACGCCGGACCCAACCATCTTTCCCAAGACCGAGTTTGACAGCGCGATCATTCGAGCTCGACTTGAAACTGCAAGTTTCTTGCAACGCGGGGTCAAAATCGCTTATGTCGATCTAGCGAACAAGACCAAGGAAACATTCTTTCACGAGCAAGGCATCGTTGATTATCTCGCCAAGGTACTCAAAGAAAGGAATGCGAGGCCGATTCACGAATCACCGTTCACGCTTCGTAAAGAAGATGATTTCCGCGTGGAACTGACTCTGCAATGGACAGAGTCGACAGATGAGCATGTGCGAAGTTACGTCAACGGGATTCCAACCAGCAATGGTGGTACGCATGAGAACGGGTGCCGTGGCGCGATCAGTAAGGCGGTCCGCAACTACATTGATACCCATAGTTTGACTCCCAGGGGCGTGAAATTTACTCACGAGGATATTCGTGAGGGGCTCGTGGTGATCCTGTCCGTTTTTATCGCAGAGCCACAGTTCCAGGGGCAAACGAAGGATCGACTCAATAATCCCGAATTCCAGTCGGTTGTCGAGGCAGTGATTCGGCCTGCCATGGAACAATGGATGAATAACAATCGCAGCGTTGCAGATTCGATTGTGGCCCGGATCATTGCCGCAGCCCGTGCCCGTGCTGCCTCGCGAGCCGCGTCTGCAGCGGTGTCCAGAAAAGGCGGGTCCAAGCGAACGATGTTGCCCGGCAAACTCAGTGACTGTGTTTCGGGGGGCAAGGGAGACTCTGAGATTTTTATTGTCGAAGGCGATTCTGCGGGAGGTAGTGCAAAGCAGGGACGCAACCGCAACTATCAGGCGATCTTGCCATTGCGTGGAAAGGTCTTGAACACCGAGAGCGCAACCCTCAAGAAAATCCTTGAGAACAAGGAAATTCAGGATCTTGTTTCGGCGCTTGGCTGCGGTATCGGCTCCAGTCTGAATCTGGCTGACCTCCGTTATGAAAGAGTGATCCTGTTAGCCGATGCTGATTCGGATGGGCATCACATTACGACTCTGTTGTTGACATTCTTTTATCGGCACATGCTCGGGCTGATTACTGCCGGGAGGTTGTACATCGGTGTGCCTCCTCTGTATCGCATTGATCTTGGCAAGGAAACATTTTGGGCGGCGGATGAAGCAGCACGCGAAGAGATTCTCGGGCAGTACACGGGTCGAGCCAAGCCGGAACTGACGCGTTTCAAAGGTCTGGGTGAAATGATGCCCAAGGTGTTGTGGGACACGACCTTGAACCCGGAAACCCGTCGTATCCAGAAAGTCGAAATTGACGATCAATTGGAAACTGATCGGGTGATCAGTGATTTGATGGGACGTGACGCTTCGGCGAGATTTCGATTCATCATGGATCGCGCAGAGGATGCCGAAGCCATTGATGTGTGATCAACAAGCCTGTGTCAATGACTCATTATGGCGCAGACCGCTGGTCAAATAGGATTGTTCGGGCGGCTTCGATCAATATCGTTCTTAATGGCGGGGGCGTTCACCGCTTGACCGATGGAATAGGCGAGCCGTCCCAGCATTCCGAAATACGTGAACGTGATGCCAATGGTAAGTGCGATCGATGCGATCATTCCGATGGCAGATCCCATCGACCACGTGACCGCAATGAACAGAAACAACCCGATCAACAGAAGTCCGGTGGAAAAGTAGAATCCGCCCCATTCTTCCTGGCACTTTGAAACGCTCCGGGCAAGTTCTGGCGAGAATGGACTGAAAATGCTGTTCATGTCCAGCATCGATAGCAGAATGAAAGGCAACAGCAGGTAAATTGTAAACATCGTAATGAACACGGAAAGCATGGCTGGGCACTGCGTTATTAAACAGATGCTCCATATCGGAATGGCTGCCAGTCCGCTGGCAGCCAGGACCAGAATCAACTGATCGAACCATTGTAAGATGTCATTTCTGGGCCATTCTTCGACACGCTCTTCGTGATTGGCGACCGACAGCAAGATCGCGAACGCACAGCTGACTGTCACTGCTCCAAGGATGAACCCGCCGAACATCATTCCAAGGGTCAGCAGTAATTGCATTGACTCGGTTTCGATATTCAACAGCAACGCGGTCGGAATCGCTGCTGCAACCGACAGAACGACCCAATGCATCAGCACGCCGGGATCCTTGAAAATGCCAAAGATGTTATTGAGCCATTCCATGACGTTCGGTGTGTCCGCGTAAACGGGACTGGTTTCTTTTTCTTCCTCGCGAGCTGCCTCGGCTAGCAGATCGTCAGCCGACTTCTGAAAGGGGTCACGGTCGCGTACTGCGGTCACGGGCTGTTCAAACCCAAACGTTTCAGCGTTTTCGATGTTGATTTCAGGTTGCTTGCGGACCTTGGGAGGTCGCGGAATCGTGATCGGCGAGTAGCAGTCATTGCACGTGGTCGTCTTGCCAGTGTCGGCAGCTTTGACATACCTCATCGAACCGCAAGTCATGCAGGTCACACGAAACTCTGACTCGTGTTCAACTGACTGAGCTTCTGGATTCCGAGGTGGCCTGATTTCAGATCCAGTCCCAGATGCCGCGCCCAACGCTCGGATGGCATCGATCGCATTTGAATTTCCCGCCGGGGACGGAGCGGTAGGCGAGGTTGTGGTGTCCGTGAATTGGGAAAGTAACGCCTCGTCATCTGTAGAGATGGCGGGGCCTCGATTCTTTTTCGTACCTGCACTTGGATCGTCTGCCGCAGAGAAGGTACCGGGTTGGGGGGCTTCAGGAATTTTGATCGGCGGCAACGGAGTGTCGGCAAAAAAAGCATCGTTGCTGGGTGAGGCTTTGACGTTGGTGGATGCGGGTTGGGGTGGCTTCGCTGCCTTGGCGGGATTCGAGGATGTATCCGCTGTGGGAGAGTCGTTTAACGTCAGCCAATCATCGTCATCATCCTCATCACTGGATTTTGGAGCGATTCCGGGAGTCAGGAAATTTTGCTCGCAGTGGGGACATTTGACGCGTTTACCCGCCGCATCGTCGGCAACCGATACCGACCCATTGCATCGGGGACATTGAAGCGACTTCGGCACGGCCATCCCCAAATCACAGGAAAGAATCATCACGGGAAATATCAAACAGCAGCATCATTCTAGCCAACAACCCCTTGTTGATTGCAGTGGACTGATCGGATGTGTCGAAAAAATCGACTTCATCGTTTTTCGACAGGGTACATGGTGATTTGTTGGGGCCTTGCGAAAGATGGCAGCCGTCAAGGATGGCTGTGTTGCCGAAGGAATTTTTCCATTTCCCACATGGTCCATTGAAAATAGACGTTCTTTTCTCTTCCATAGTTGAAGAACCCGTGTCCCGCTTCGGGATATTCGATGAACTGAGATTGGCCTCCAACAGCAGTCAGCCGTTCTTGAAATGCGTGAATCAATGGGGGAGGAATGAGCGCATCTTTGCTGCCGCTGAGAATCAGCATCGGAGGCAGTCCTTTGCGGGTCTGGTGGGCAGGTGAAAACTCGCGTGGGTCGATCTCTGCGTTGATGCATTTCTTTTGGCCTGAGGACCAACCATCAACCAGGTCGATGACGGGATTGAATAGGATGAAGCCTGCTGGTTCCGGAGTGACAAACCCACTGCCATCGGTGTCAATCGTGCTGAGAGCCAGGGAAAGATGCCCCCCCGCTGAACCACCAGAAACAAAGATTTGATTCTTGTCGATGTGGTGCTCATCGGCGTGTTGCACAATCCAGTGATAAGCTTTTCTGGCATCGTTGAGTGTGTCGCGAGGGGTCAACTTTTTTCCCGGACCACGAAAGTGAATCGAGACCGTATTGAAACCACGTCGTTGCAGATACAGACACTGGGGAGCGAGTGATTCAGGTTTGCCGGACCAGCCACCACCGTGAATGAAGAATACACATGGTCGTTTTTCATCTTCGCCAATATCAAGCGGGTTGAAAATCCACAATCGCTGTTGGGGAATCTCCGGATCGCCATAGGAAAACTCTTTTCCGCTAGCGAGCATGCGACCGTTCAGGTCCGCTGTTTCCTGCTTGTCGGCAGGTAAATAAAACAGGTCGAATTCGGACTCTCCGTAGGCGTTCACCAATGCTGGTTCCATGGTGTTTTCCAGATTGGTGTTAATGACTGTGTCCAATGCTTGCTGGGCGGCCCGGTCCTCGTCAGTCATTTCCAAGGGGTTGATTTCAATCTCTTCCAGTGGCCTGTCGGTCAAGCGAAACAGCCGGCCACTGCGAAATAGTTTGTAGTCCTTGTTCAAAGCAAAGACCTCTCGCCGAAACCGTTCCTTGTCCCAGCCAGGTCGCGAGTCGTACCAGAAAAAAGCCGATTGACGCTCAGGACCCTGTTGGCCAAACAGTCGGTGAGCAAAACTGATTCCGTCGGTGATCGTACTCTTGGCAAGTGGGCGATTGGCAAGTTCCATCAGCGTGGGCAGGAAATCGGAGGCATCGACAAGTTCCTCGTCGATACCTGGTTTGATCTTGTTGGGCCAATAAGCGATCAGAGGAACGTGGATTCCGGTTTGTCGGGAGGTTGCTTTGCCACCGGTGATCTTTCGCCCATCCTGCATGTTGGAAACAACTTTTGCGTGTGTGCCGTTGTCGCTGTAGAACAACACGATCGTGTTTTCCAGTAACCCCTTTTTACGCAGTTTGTCGACCAGTGTGCCGACGGACTGATCCATGTATTGGATCATGTCGATAATGTAGTGGGATTCCTCGGGCTGCTTGATGTCCGGATTCCATCCGGGTGTATTCGGTGTCGGTTCGAATGGCCAGTGAGGCAATGCCATCGGGTAATAGGCGAACGTCGGCTGATCCCGTGTCGCATCAAAGAAGTCGACGATCTGCTCTACCCAGACATCTTCTCCGTAGCGTCCTTGATAGGTTTTGACTTCCCCGTCGGCGCCCAGTGTTCCTTCCAGCATGGTCGGATTGGTATAGCGGGAACCTTTGGCTTCCGTATGCAACGCGTGGAACAGGGCGTACCGGTCGAACCCTGCATCTTTGGCGTGCATGCCAGTCGAGCGTCGATTCGAAGCACCTGGCAGGTCCGGTGGATCATAGGATTGCAGTTGCCACTTTCCGAAAATTCCCGTCGTGTAGCCCGCATCCCTCAGGTAGTGGCCGAAGGTTTTCTCTTTGGGGTCGAGGATGCCAAAGTACTTCCAGTTCCGATGGTTGTACTTGCCGGTCATGATCTCAACCCGCGTTGGCGTGCATAGCGGTTGGGAATAAGCTCGCGTGAATCGCAATCCTTCGGCAGCCATCTGGTCCAGATGGGGAGTTTTGTACGAGGTGCCGCCATAGCAACCAAGTCCCTCAATCCCAACATCATCAGCCATGATCAGCAGAATGTTGGGACTATCAACAGCCTGACTGTTCGGACACAAAACCGCGGAAAACAGCAGCAGGATCAGAATTTGGAACAATCTGGACATGTTAGATTCGCGACCGGGGGTGTGAATGGGGAGACGACAGCCACATTTTAGCTCAGGTAGCCTTTCCCTTTGCCGGTGATGTCCGAGGTATTGCGTTTTCTGCCATTTCGATAGATTGTTGGCTGGACCAATCAAATTCCCCATCAATCAATCCGTTTTCCATGCTTGTATCTCTGAAATGGCTGGCGAAGTATGTCGACCTGCCGATGAGCCACGAAGAACTCGCTCAACGCCTCAGTCTGTCTGGACTGAACCACGAGGAGACCGATCTCATCAACGGCGATGTGGTGATCGATCTTGAGGTAACGAGCAATCGAGGTGATTGTCTGGGGCACATCGGTGTCGCTCGTGAGGTTGGCGTTCTTTACGGATTGCAAGTGTGCAAGCCCTCACCCGGACTCAGTTGTTCCGATCAATTGATCGATTCTCTGCTGACGGTCGAGAACCAGTTCGAGGATGCATGCCCCCGATATTCCGCCAGAGTGATTCAGGGAGTGAAGGTTGGAAAAAGTCCAGACTGGTTAATCGAGTCGCTGAAGTCGGTGTTCTGGAAACGTAAAATTGACGGAACGATCGAGCAGTATCAGAGTATCAACAATGTGGTCGATGCAACCAACTACGTGTTGATGGAATGTGGGCAACCACTGCATGCATTTGATTATGCCAAAGTGGACGGAAAAAAAATCATTGTCCGACCGGGTCGGAAAGGGGAAACAATTGATGCGATTGACCATCGACAGTATGAGTTGGATGAGTCGACCTGTGTGATCGCTGATGCGAAACAGGCCTCGGCGGTCGCCGGTGTGATGGGAGGAGCGAACTCGGAGGTCAGTGAAACGACCCGTGATTTGGTAATCGAGTCAGCGGTATTCACGCCACTTTCAGTGCGGCGAACGGCAAGAAGATTGAAGCTTCATAGCCCTTCCTCTTATCGGTTTGAGCGGAAGGTTGACCCACAGGGAGTCGAGTGGGCAAGCCAGCGTGTGTGCGAAATGATCGTTGATCTGACCGGAGGTGAGGTTGTCAGTGGCGTGATCGATACTGCTGCGGAGGTAAAGCCACGCGAGCCAGTGGTGCTGCGAGCCAGTCAATTGGAGCGGATTCTCGGCATCAAAATTGATACCGAAGAGGTTACGCAAATTTTGGTCGCACTCGGTTGTCAGGTACACAAGGGTGAACTCGATTCAGATTCCGGACGATTGTATGTACCACCGAGTTGGCGTCACGATTTGGCTCGCGAGGCTGACTTGATCGAGGAAGTAGCCCGGATCCATGGGTACGACAAAATTCCTGAGGACGCTCCGATTCCTGTCGCCCCCAGTTCCAAACGGGTTTTTGACACGGCGCTTGATCGGATTCGTCAGGTGATGACAGCCGCCGGTCTCAGTGAAGCGATGACACCAAGCATCGTGACACAAAAACTTGACGAGTCGTTGAGCCCGTGGACCGAGCTGCCTGCTATGGAAAGCGAATCACCGATGCTGAAAGGCGCCAAACGGCTGCGCCGGACGCTGCTGCCGAGCTTGATCGAAGGACGAGCAAAGAATTGGGCAGCAGCAAGCATGGCAGCTGACCTGTTCGAGATCGCGCACATCTATCTGCCCAGTGATACGGATGATGCATTGCCAGCCGAACAGTATTCGCTGGGGCTTGTCGCGGGTAAGGAATTCTTCGAATTCAAAGGGATCGTGGAAACGTTGTGCGCTCGTCTGGGGTCGCAACATCGACTGCAGGTCAATGCGGTGGATCGAGCCGGATTCACGCCAGGAACCTGTGTCCAAATGAAACTGGGTGATGCCGAAGTGGGCTACCTGGGATTGGTTGATGCCAAGATTCTGAAACTTTGGAAATTGTCAGAACCGGTCGTTGTCGCCGAACTCGATTTGCCAAAGTTGTTGGAGCAATCCCATTTGGTGCCCCAGCAGAAAGCGGTCAGTTCGTTCCCCTCGATTCAACGTGACTTGAATTTTGTCGTCGCCGAGTCGGTGCGTTGGAGCGATATGGAGCATGTTGTCCGTGCCGCGGTCGGAGTTGAGCTTGCTGCCGTGACGTATCGCGAAACCTATCGGGATGCCAAGAAGGATGGCAAGGATCGCAAGCGTGTTCTTTTGAGTGTGGAATTGCAGAGCCACGACTCCACTCTGAGCGGTCAGCAGGCTGATGATCTGGTGGGTCAACTGATCGGAGCTTGTCGCGAAAAACTGTCTGCCGAGTTGCTTTCCTGAAGTCTGAAAAAAGCTGGCCGGGATTGACCGACCAGCTTCGATGACTTCCAGTTTCGATGACTTCCAGTTTCGATGACTTCCAGTTTCGATGACTTGAGGAACAACCGAATCAGCGTCCCCGTCAATCTTCGATTGGGGTTTCCTTGTCGCCTTGACGCAGGAAAGGCTTGCGGACCTGCTCTCCGCTGGCTGGCTTGAAGCTCCTCACCCAGATGTTTCGAAAACCAACGGGGTTGCCATGGTCCTGAATCGAAATCGGTCCGGTGGCGGCATGCTTCTGGTAGGACGGAGGCCGATTGAAAGGAGTATCACCTTTGAGTTCGAAGTGATTCAGGATCAAAACACCATTGTGGATCGCTGTGATGTAGGCGGGGGAAACAAGCTCGCCCTTGTCATCGAATCGCGGTGCTGTCCAGAAAATGTCATAGGTGTTCCATTGTCCCGGAGGTCGCATTGCATTGGCCGCAGGAGGCGTTTGCTTGTAGATCGCACCAGCCTGTCCGTCAAAGTAGGTTGGGTTGTCGTAGGAATCGAGTATCTGAATCTCGTAACGATCCATCAGGAAAATTCCGCTGTTACCACGGCCTTGACCACTGCCCTTGACCTGCACAGGAGACGCCCACTCCACGTGCAATTGACAATCGCCGAATTCCTCTTTGGATATGATTTTTCCCTTGCCCGAATAGGCGACACCATCCTTTACTTCCCAACGCTCACCATTCTTCCAGTTATTCAAGCTGGTGCCATCGAATAGTACAACGGCGTCAGTGGGTGGGTCAGCGTTGGTTTTGCCGGGGGTCACAACCGCCGGTTCGTCCCACTTGATCCCGTTCAGGTATTCACCAGCACGGGCAGGAACAGCGGCAATCATCAGGCTGCCAGCGGCAGCAAAATGAATCCAACTTGCAAAATTTAAGTTCCATCGCTGAAAATGCGTGGGCGTTTGGGACATAAGTACCTACCGGGTGGTTGAAAGATTTGGGGGGCATTCCGATTTTCCGCATCGCAGGTGGAAATCGTCCTGAAGGACAGGGATTATGATTCCTTCGCCGTTGGTAATCAATCATGCAGATTCTAGAGGGGGCCTGCAGATTCTAGAGGGGCATGCAGATTCTAGAGGGG
>JAPKCI010000515.1 GCA_028823035.1 Rubripirellula sp. | reverse complement strand
CGAAGACTGCGAGCATGGCGGTTGACTACGGATCACTCGTTCTGTCGATTGTCATTCGGATAATTGTCAGCATCGTCGGTCGAGGCCATGTCACTGATGGAGTGGCTCCCGGGTTGCTTTATTAGTGACTGGTAATTGTGTTGCCGGATGATCGAGGGGCGAGCCGCTGACCACCTTACCCATTTGTCCAGTGGGGACTCGACTGATTACACGATCGTCCGGGAAATACCGTCGATTTACGAGTGAAGATCTGCTTCGAATTACTGATCGCAAATGTCACGCGTGACGTTTGAAGGCAGGTGGGGTCGTCAAGCGGCGTGTCGAATCCGGCTGGTCCTTTTGCTGGCAACAGATTCTTTTTTGCTGCGAGAGATTTTGATCTGCAATCAAGAGCGAACGTCGCTCTTGGGCGTCTTCTGTTTGCTGGTTTTTTCTTCTTCCGTTTCAGGCATCGGCGGCAGTTGGAACATCTGCTCAATCACTCGAACGATGGGCATGTGGATTGGCTTCTTGTCGAAGTGAAACGGGTCGGCACCGAAGCCGGCGGGCTTGTCCATGTTGATCAGGTGCTTGACGAAGGTGTACATGTCGTTGGTCGGCACGCTGTGCTTCTTCATTACACCGGCCGCGATCTGGTTGTATGCGATCTCAGAGCCCTTCTCGAAAACATTAGTAGCTGATGCGCGGATCGGGGTCGTGCTGGCCCAGACGAGTCGGGCCTCAGGAGCCCTGGCCTTGAGCGCCTTAACCAGCGTGTCCAGGTTCTTCGCGTACTGATCCTCGGGCGTGTTGCGGATACCGCCAACATGGATCGGCAGGACACGGAATGTTTTCATGTCCGGTGCATGGTGGATCAGATCGCCAAGGCCGCAGTTGAAGTGGATCAGGTCCCACCCGGGCCACCTGGCTTCATCGACCGGATTTCCATTGCGGTCGATCCGCGCGAGATGGCGATCCAGTAATTGGATTGCCGTGGTGGTATCGACGATCTCGTCGGGCTGCCAGATGGCGTAGACGACCTCGACTTTGCCCTTGAGCAGCTTCTGTAGATCACGCGTGTGGCTGGAATAGGTGCTGTCGCCAATGATCAAGACACGCGGCAGCGGCCCGTCGTCCTGCGCCTGCGCAGACAAAGGCCCGACCGCGATCAACAATGCAAGAATGACATAATTGCAGATACGCATCGCTCAGCCCATCATCAACTGACTCAGATTGCCCGTGCTGTCGGCGAACTTCTCGACCGGAACATCCACCGCGTTGAGCATCGAGACAAAAAGATTGGCCAGCGGCACCTTTCTGTCGCCGATGAAATCGTGCAACCGGCCGTGCCTGAAGCCGAGCTTGTTGCCGCCAGCCAGGTGGATCGGGTAGTTCCTGGTGCTGTGCGAGGCGTGCGGGTGGGCCGATCCCCACAGCACGACGGTGTTGTCGAGCATGTTGCCCTCACCTTCGGGCGTGTCGCGCAGACGCTTGAGAAAGTAAGCATGCTGCTCGGCCCGCCAGCGATCCCACTGGCCGGAGTAGTCGGCCGGGCGTTTGTGGGCGATGTCGTGGGTCGCTCCCTTGTAGCCCAGCACGTACGTCGCGTAGTTCCACATCTCCGAACTTGAGGACTGCTCGCTCTCCAGCATCAGCGTGGCGTAACGCGTCGAGTCGGTCGCGAAGGCAAGATAGACCAGGTCGTACATGCAGCGGATGTACTCCTGCGGCTCCTTATACGCCACATCAAGGTTCAAACCCTTGGTATCAACATTCGGCAGTGGCTCGTGCGTCCACTGGCTGG
>JAPKCI010000267.1 GCA_028823035.1 Rubripirellula sp. | reverse complement strand
AGGTGGTGCTCGCAAAAAGGTGGTGCTCGCAAAAAGGTGGTGCTCGCAAAAAGGTAGTGATCATTTTTTCTTTTTCGTCTTGCCTGACTTGCCTTGCTTCTTCTTATGGGAATTGGCTTTCAGTTCGGTCTCGATTCCCAGGTCGCCCTGAGATTTCATCCAGGCGGCGAGTTCCTGTTGCAGCACGCTGATTGTCTCGGCATGCTCGGGAAGGTCTGCCAGATTGTGCATTTCCAGCGGGTCGTTGACCACGTCGTAGAACTCGATGGCGGGACGGTTTTGGTAGTGCTGAACGACCCATTTGGCCTGCTTGTCACCATTTTCCGCTGCTTTGACAATGGATTTGAATTCTGCACTTTTGGTGCATGCGTTGGTGAATACCTGGTCTGACTGAAGATTCAAAATCAGCTTGTGTGTTCGCGAACGAATGGATCGTATCGGGTAACTTGCGTTCCCGTTGATGATCCCTTTCGTGGTCATTTCTCCGTAGACATAACGTTTGTGTTCATTCGTTTTTCCGGTCAGGACGTTAACAAAGCTTTTGCCATCCAGCGACGGGTCCTGTTGGCCCCCTGCAATATCGACAAATGTTGGAGTCACGTCTACGTATTCGAGCATAGCGTTAGTGACGGATCCCGGCTTCACTTTGCCGGGCCAGCGTGCAATCATGGCGGACTGCAGACCATTGTCATAACAGGTCCATTTTGCAAAGGGGAAAGAGCTTCCCTGTTCGGATACCACAATCACGAGCGTGTCGTCTGCGAGATCATGTGCATTGAGCAAAGCAAGCAGTTGACCAACCTGATCGTCGTAATAGGTGATCTCAGCAAGATACCGACTGAAGGCATCACGCACCTCTGGTGTGTCAGCAAGGTAAGCGGGAAGTTTTACTTTCGAGGCTGGGTATCGTGAGGCGTCGCCTTTGTTCCACGGAGAATGCGGTTCGTTGCTGCAGGCGAAAATGCAAAATGGCGTTTTAGAATCAGCACATTCCGCCATCATTGTGTCGAGTGCCTTCATGTCGGGGTTCTTGTTGCCGCTGTACTCGAACGGAAAACTCGCTCGCGGACCAATGTGTGTCTTTCCAGACAGAGCGACGCGGTAGCCGAGTGGTTTCAGGTAGTGGGTGACATTGCGAACGTTCTCATAGGTTGCCGTATGGTTCGGGTAGGCACCTGTTTTGACAGGGTACTGGCCCGTGTAAATGTTGTGGCGAGTGGGTGAACACATGGGAGCGCACTGAAAGCAGTGCGTCATTCGCATGCCTTCGGTCGCAAGGCGGTCGATGTTCGGCGTATAAGCCTGCCCTCCGTAACAGCCGATGTCACGAAATGTGCAGTCGTCGGCGATCACGAATAACAGGTTCGGCCGATTTTCGGCCAGCGTGACCTGGTGCATCAGAGTTGCGACGAGGATCAGAGCAGGGAATGCCGTTTTCATCTCAAGTGGGCCGGGAAATAGGAGAGGAATGTTGATGGTGCAACGCAATGCATTACGCCCTGAATAACTCAGTGCCGTTGCGTTGCGGAGGTGAAGCCAGAGTACCGCACCGTTCTTTTAGATGAAACTGAGCGTGACGGGTTTTCTGCCTCGATGACTCGCTGTCATGTTAACGGATTTCCAACATCAGGCATAGTTTTCGAAAAGTCGGATGACTGACTCACTCTGTTTTGGCTGCCGAATGGTGTGTAGTGGTGAAACTTTACATCTGGTTCACTGATAAATGTTTGACGATGCAGGAGAACCACCTGTGGTTGGTCTTTTGAATGCGGGAAAACGACGGCGGTACCAGGTCAGGTGCTGAGGGAAATGGTCAGGAATCTGGAGCAGCGCTGGGTTGCCACGAATCTGGAACAGCGCTGGGTTGCCGCGAATCTGAGTCGGGTGAAGTGAAGTTACAACGTGAAACGCCCAATGAATACTTCACGTAGCAGGGCATCTTCGATCGGGGACAGGTTCATGAACGATACGTAGGCAGTTTGTTTGTCACATGAGATGGAACTGAGCGAAGGTGTGGGTTCTCCGGTGGCATGGTTCGATTCCTCAGGTTCAGGAAATTCATGTTCTCGCACGCGGGAGATCGTAGCATCGGCAGTAATCGTAGCATCGGCAGTAATCGTAGCATTGGCAGTAGAGGAGCAAGTATCAGACGGTTGTGGTCCAGACATCAGGGGCGTTGTTTTGCTCTTTGGTGGTAGGGATGCTGCCGTTGGTCCAGACGTGGCGTTTTCGCGGTACATGAGTGGCCCTCGTTTCTTGATTTCGATTCAGTTTGCGGACGAGTAACGCATCGATCAGACCTGCGAGTTGCAACCAGTATCTGGGAATTGCAACTAGTATCACTGAGATTTGAACCACTGATTCAAACTCTGACCAAGGCAGTGCAAGCGTCAGTTGGGTGTTAAAGCAGGACGCGTGCCAAATGGCATGATTCAGCCATTGAATCGTGATTTGCGAAGAATGCTGGGATTAGATAGTCAATCGAAGCAGACAGGCAGGAAGAATCTACAAGCCTGATTGTAAAAAGGTCTGCCAGCCTAATGTCTGGAGCGAGCATTGCATCGGCGGCGAAACGCGAGCGCGGAGATAAACGCGAGCGTGGGGATAAACGCGAGCGTGGGGATAGTTGATGTCGGCGTCCGTGTCGCGACCTTGGGATAGCCATGCGTTGGCTGACGGTAGGTCAGTCAATCGAGGCACGCGGGTAAGATCCAAGAATCGTCGCCCGCTGTGCAAGTTGGCTGAGGTCCTGGGTGGCCTCATGCACAGCTGGTGTATTTCGATGTCCGGTCAGTTCAATGAAGAACATGTATTCATTCTTGGCTTCGGGGGCTGGAAATGATTCGATCCAAGTGAGATTCAAATCCCGCTGCTTGAAAATCGTCATCGCATTTGCCAAGGCACCCGGCTCATGGCTGATTTGGAACAGCATGGCTGTTTTGTCGTTGCCAGTGGGTTGCGATCTTTCGCGTCCAAGTACAGCAAACCGGGTTACATTGTTAGGGTTATCTTCGATATCCGAAGCAATCACATCGAGTTCGTACTCGCGTCCTGCTTCGAGGCTTGCTACCGCTGCAACGCCTGTTTGTTCTGCGGCAAGTTGGGCAGCTGCAGCAGTGCTGCTGATCTCGACCAGGCGTGCCTTGGGAAGTTGCTTTGCCAGCCAGCCCCGACACTGGGATAAGGCCTGAGGCTTGCTGTGGACTTCCGTGATTTGGTCGCGGGGTGTTCTGGAGAGCAGGTTGTGGTGTATCGGTAGCAGGACCTCTCCGCAGATCTCCATGTCGCGTCGGACGAACATTCCCAGCGTGTCCACAACGCGACCATCGGTACTGTTCTCGATTGGCACAATTCCGCTTAATGCATCCTCGTCGGCTACTGCTTCAAAGACCGCTGGTATGGAAGCGACAGGAGTCAACGTTGTAGCGTCTCCAAAGTACTTGATTGCGGCTAGGTGGCTGTAGCTGTGCTGGGGGCCGAGATACACTGCTTGCAGTTGGTGTGCCGATTGCAGACAAACGCTGGAAATGTGTCGTAGCAGAGCGGCACGGCTTGCAACTGGAATGGGATTGGATGGGTCAGTTGGCTGTTTGACGAGTTGATCGATACGCGACGCTGCTCTGGACACGCGTCCCACCAATTCGTCGCTGCCTGAGCCGCAAGCATCATGGACCAACGATCGCCGCTGGTTAACGAGGTCCAGAATCTGTCGATCGAGTTGGTCGATCTTTTCAGGCGAGTTTGAACTTTCAGGCGGGGCCGACGACCCGGTCGAAGATTCTGGGCGAGGTGATGGGTTCATGAGTGTAAAGCGATCGCGTCTGAGGTCGGGAAACGGTCGGGAAACGGGTTTGGGAAACGGTCGGGAAACGGTCGGGAAACGGGTTTGGGAAACGGGTTTGGGAAACGGGTTTGGGCCTGAATGATGATTTTGGCGGTGCACCGAGTACGGTGCGGCGGGACCCATCCCCGCCTCATTGTCACAAGGTCCCAACCAGTGTCACAAGGTCCCAGTCAGCGAACAGGTGGTGTCGGCTGTCATTTTGACAACTCGGCATCGGGGCAGGTTCGAGGCCGTTTCAGGTGTCTGCCAAAAATGCTTTCGGGAAGCCGTTAATAATGAACTTTAGGATCAAACTAGCGATTTTATACGCCGTTTGGCGAAAAACAGAGCTGAATTTTGATTCAAGGCGGTGACTGGCACAGGCTTTGCCATACTAAAAACCCTGTACTCGGATGTGACGAAATGGACATCCGTCGTTAAAGCAAATTGAGGTCTGGCAGCGAGTCAGGCAGAGGGTCAGTTCCGAACATGGATCAGGCCCGGACATAGATGTAAAACAGAAGTATTGAGAAGAAAACATCGCATCGCGGTGAGTTCACGAAAAGGAGAGAGAGATGGCACAAGGCGAAAAAATTATCGGGATCGACCTCGGAACGACCAACAGTGTGGTCGCTGTGATGGAGGGCAGTGAACCGAAAGTAATTCCCAACCCGGAAGGCAACCGGCTGACGCCCAGCGTTGTCGCATTTACCGATAAGGAAGATACGATTGTCGGCGAACCTGCTCGCCGTCAGGCCGTTACCAACCCCAAACGCACGGTTTACTCCTCGAAACGCTTCATGGGCCGACGGCACCACGAGGTGGAATCCGAGGAGAAGATGGTTCCGTACGGCGTTGCTGGTGCAGCCGACGAGTACGTCAAGATTGAAGTGGGTGACAAGCAACATACGCCGCAGGAAATCTCGGCGAAAATTCTTCGTAAACTCAAGGAGTCTGCGGAATCGTATCTCGGACATAAGGTCAACAAGGCCGTCATCACCGTGCCTGCGTACTTTAATGACGCACAGCGGCAAGCAACGAAAGATGCTGGTCAGATCGCTGGTCTCGAAGTCGCTCGTATCATCAACGAGCCAACGGCAGCTGCCTTGGCCTACGGTCTTGATAAGAGCAAAGACGAGAAGATTATCGTTTTTGACCTCGGTGGTGGTACCTTTGACGTTTCGATCCTCGAAGTTGCCGATTCAAGTGATGAAGAACAGGAGAGCCGCGTTTTTCAAGTAATCAGTACTTCAGGTGATACGCATCTGGGTGGTGACGACTTTGACGAAGCCCTGATCAATTACGTTGCTGACGAGTTCAAAAAAGAGAACGCGATCGATCTTCGCGACGACCCGATGGCGCTTCAGCGTCTTCAGGAAGCATGTGAGAAAGCCAAGAAAGATCTAAGTTCCCTGCCTGAAACCGATATCAACCTGCCGTTCATCACGGTCTCGGACAACGTGCCGAAGCACCTGACGATGAAAATCACTCGAAGCAAGTTCGAGGAATTGGTCGACGCGTTGGTCGAGCGATGCCGGCAGCCCGTGCTTCGTGCCATGAAAGACGCTGGCTTTGAGCCTGGCGACATCGATGAAATCGTTCTGGTGGGTGGTAGCACGCGTGTACCCAAGGTACGTGAACTGGTCAAATCAATCTTTGGCAAAGAACCACATCAGGGTGTGAATCCAGATGAGGTGGTTGCTGTGGGCGCTGCTATTCAAGGCAGTGTGTTGGCCGGAGACCGTACCGACGTACTGTTGCTGGACGTGACACCCCTGACACTCGGTATTGAGACAGAGGGTGGCGTGATGACCGCTTTGGTCGAAAGAAATACAACGGTCCCTGCCGAAAAGAAGAATGTTTTCAGCACAGCGGCGGACAACCAGAGCGCTGTGACCGTGCGTGTGTTCCAGGGTGAACGAAAGATGGCGAACAACAATCGCCTGCTGGGAGAATTTAACCTTGAAGGAATTCCGGCACAGCCGCGTGGGGTTCCTCAGATCGAGGTCAAGTTTGACATTGACCAAAACGGTATTGTTGCTGTTTCTGCAAAGGAACTGAAAACAGGAAAAGAAGCATCGGTCACGATCAACGAAGCCGGCGCTTTGAGCGAAGACGACATCGAGCAAATGCGGAAAGATGCCGAAACCAATGCCGATGAGGATCGTCAGCAGTTTGAGTTGGTTGAGGCTCGAAATCGCGCTAGCCAGCAGGTTTACCAGTTGGAAAAGCAGATGAAGGAGCACGAGGACAAGCTGACGGACGCCGACACTGAACCGATGAACATAGCCATCGAAAAAGTGAAAACAGCTGCCGAGGGCGAGGATGCTTCCGTGATCAAGCAGGCGTCGGATGAATTGGATGCTGCATCGCAGGCGTTCAGCAAAGTGTTGTACGAAAAGAGCAGTTCCAAATCGGAGGATGGCTCTGAAGACGCCGCTGGTAGCGGGGCCGCAGGTGATGCGGATGATGATGCCATCGATGCCGATTACGAAGTTAAAGAGTGATCAATGACGACTGCTGTTTGATTCAAAGGCGGGTGTCAAACACCCGCCTTTTTTTGTGCACTCATCTTGCCTTGAACGCATCACTTGCAATTTGAGAAATGAAACGGGGAAAGGAAACGGAGGAAGACTGCCATGACATTTCGATTCGACAAACTGACCACAAAAGCACAGGCTCTCGTTGCCGAGGCTCAGGGACGTGCCGCTTCCAGCGGAAATCCGGAAATCACACCCCTGCATTTGCTCGCTGCGATGCTTGATGAGACTGACGGAATTACTCGGCCCCTGCTCGAGAAAATGAAGGTAGATGTTGCCCAACTCAAGTCTCTTGTGACCAGCGAAACAGCAAAGTTACCTTCAGTTTCCGGAGGACGGCAGCCCGGTACCGCGTCAACTCTGCAAAATACATTCGACGCCGCTGCGGATGCCGCTGCCGGAATGAAGGATGAATTTGTAAGCACCGAACATTTGTTGCTTGGGCTTGCTCGGGCTGAATGCAAAGCCCGAAGCCTTCTGACCCTGTCTGGTGTTGACGAGAATGATGTTTTGCAAGCGATGCAGGTGGTTCGTGGCTCGGCTCGTGTCACTGATCAGAATGCAGAGGACACCTACCAGGCACTTGAGAAATTCGGTTTCGATCTCACGCGATTGGCGGCAGAGGGAAAGCTGGACCCAGTCATTGGTCGAGACAACGAGATACGCCGAGTGGTGCAGGTGTTGTCACGCCGAACCAAGAATAACCCAGTGTTGATCGGGCAGCCCGGTGTAGGGAAAACTGCGATCGCCGAAGGGCTGGCGTTGCGAATCTTTGAAGGTGATATCCCACAAAGCCTGAGGGACAAACGCGTGATCTCGCTGGATATGGGAGCGTTAGTGGCAGGAGCAAAGTTTCGTGGCGACTTTGAGGAGCGGCTCAAGTCTGTGCTGCGCGAGGTGAAGGATGCCGACGGACAAGTGATCCTGTTCATTGATGAGTTGCATCTTGTGGTTGGGGCCGGCAAGGCCGAAGGGTCCGCTGACGCTGCCAATCTGCTCAAGCCAGAGTTGGCACGCGGGTCTTTGCGTTGTATCGGTGCTACAACCCTGGATGAGTACCGACAGAATATTGAAAAAGATGCGGCGCTTGAGCGGCGGTTTCAACCTGTGTACGTGGGTGAGCCATCGGTGGATGACACGATCGCTATCCTGCGTGGCCTAAAGTCGCGTTATGAGTCGCACCACGGAGTTCGTATCACGGACAGTGCTCTGGTCGCCGCAGCGAATCTTTCCAACCGATATATCTCAGACCGGTATCTGCCAGACAAGGCAATCGATCTTGTCGATGAAGCAGGCAGTCGTTTGGCAATGGAGAAAGAAAGTGTGCCTGAGCCGATCGATCGCATACAGCGACGGTTGCGGCAGCTCGAACTCGCTCATCGTCAACTCGTTGACGAGCAGGAAGATTCTGCCGTTGTGAAGCGGACTGAAGTTGAGGAAGAGATGGGGTTGTTGAATCGGGAATTGGCGAGCCTGAGGGAACAATGGGAGGCAGAGAAACTCGGCTTGGAAGACGTTCAGTCGGTCCGGCAGCAAATCGAAAAACTGGAACATCAGTTTGCCAGACTTGATGCTGATGCGAAGCAGAAACAGTTGAGTGGTGAGAGTCCAGAGAATCTGTACCAGGAAATGCTGGATGTCCGTGGACGGTTGGGTGGGTTGCAAACCCGGCTCGAGGAATCAGAAGCACGCGAACAGGCGGCAAAGAACGAGCAGGCCGAAGCAAGTGATGAGAAACGACGACTGCTGCGACATGATGTTACCGAAGATGAAATCGCAGAAGTAGTGAGCGCATGGACCGGCGTTCCCCTCACCCGCATGCTTGAAACCGAACGAGCAAAACTGCTGGAGATGGAAGAACGTCTCCATCAGCGGGTGATTGGTCAAGACGAAGCCGTGCAGGTCGTTTCGGATGCGGTTCGTCGCAGCCGCAGTGGATTGCAGGACCCAAGCCGACCCATCGGTTCGTTTCTGTTTCTGGGACCAACGGGTGTTGGGAAGACCGAGTTGTGCAAGGCACTGGCAGAGGTGATGTTCGACGACGAATCTGCCATGCTGCGGATCGATATGAGTGAGTTCATGGAACGGCACAGTGTGTCACGGTTAATCGGAGCGCCTCCCGGATACGTTGGCTACGAAAAAGGCGGCCAGCTCACAGAAGCTCTTCGCAAG
>JAPKCI010000266.1 GCA_028823035.1 Rubripirellula sp. | reverse complement strand
CCGCATTGGAACAAGTTGCGTATCCCCGCTTGCTTTCTCAATCGGAAAACTCAGGCCTTGAGACAAGCTTGCCGCTAATCCTTGACAGGTCGGTCGGGGATGATTCATCAAGCCAGATCTTTCCGCCCCACATCCCTCCTCCTGTGCAGCATGGCCCCTACCGGGGTCAGTTGGATCAGTATCGGATTCGTGCTGCCGGAATGATCGACTCGCCATCGCCGACAGCGAATGACTTCAGTCTTCCTGTCGCGTCGGAGGGGATATGGTGGCAGGAAATGGTTGGCGGACCCATCGGCTTGTCAAGAAAAACTTTGCCAGTAGATCTTGCCGGTTTGACTCAAACGGCACTTGCCTACTCACCTTTGGTCAAGAGTATCTTGACCGAACCCCAGATACGCCGCAGTGATCTGGTCATCGTCGATGCAGAATTTGATACCACGGCGTTCATCGAAGCGAAGTTCGCAGACACCAACGAACCTGTCGGAAGCAGGCTGACCACGGGCAATGATGCGAATCGTTATCTGGACAACACTTTTTCATCGTCGGCAGGGCTGAGGAAGAAGTCCCGTTACGGCGGTTCTCTTGAGGCAGTGCAGAGAGGTGGATTTCAGGATAACAATTCAACGTTTCTGGACCCGAACCCGCAG
This sequence comes from Rubripirellula sp., assembly GCA_028823035.1. Taxonomy (GTDB): domain Bacteria; phylum Planctomycetota; class Planctomycetia; order Pirellulales; family Pirellulaceae; genus Rubripirellula. Next base: position 7,889 of record JAPKCI010000266.1, on the reverse strand, counting down.
GGTACCACCCGGCTTGAAATCAACTTCTCACAGCCCCTTCTTAAGGACCACGGTCGTGCGGTCAACAACACCCGAGTGTTGTTGGCGCAGATTGATATTGAGATGGCCAAGAGTGATGTCAGGGCCGATCTTGAAAAGCATCTTGTCGACGTAACTCGGGCGTATTGGGATTTGTTTGGATCTCGGGCTGATTGGTTGCAGCGGAATCGACTGTTGCAAGGGGCTTCGGATTTGCATCGCATCCTCGTTGCAAGAGATAGTGTCGATTCACTAAAACGACAGATTCTTCGCGCAGAGGTGGCAGTTGCGAGTCGGCGATCGGATCTGATTCGTGCTGAAGCACGGATTCGAAATGCACAAGCGCGGTTGCGAACGCTGACAGGTGATCCACGTTTGATTCAAAGTACGGATTGGGAGCTTACGCCACAGGAATCACCGCTAACCATACCGGTGAATCTGTCTACCAAAGAAGCGACGGTCACCGCTTTGGACAACCGACCCGATATTGCCAAATCGATTCGTCAAATTCAGTCCATATCAGCACGTGTTGGTGCTGCCCGGAATCAAATTCTGCCTCGTTTGGACATGATTCTTAGCACTTACGTAGCTGGCCTTGACCCCAATCGTGATGCGTTCGGCGCCTTCGTGAACCAGTTCAGTGATGGCCGCCCGAGTTATGCAGTAGGACTGCTTTTCGAGGTGCCATTGGGAAATCGGGCAAGCCGCGCCAGGCTGGAACGCAGTCGCTGGGAATTGACCCGCGCGATTTACGAATTTCAGCAGACGACTGACGTGGCCTTTACTGAAGTCGAAGTGGCGGTGCGTGAAACTCATACCTCACTCAACGAAATGGTAACCAAGCAACAGGCTATCGCAGCAGCCAGCCAGGAGGTCGCGTATTTGAATCAACGATGGAAATTGTTACCTGACCCGGGCGAATCTGCGGTGCTGTTGATCGAGAATCTGCTCGAAGCTCAGGAACGATTGGCTGACGAGGAACGAGGTTTTGTCCGTGCACAAATGGCATACGCGATGTCGTGGGTGCAACTAAGAAGAGCCATGGGTGTGCTATTGCGTTTTGATAGCGTTCCCCCTGGATGCGTGATCATCGCAGAAGGTGATCCCGATGCAGGAGCACAGCACAAATGATTGCGTCAGATCAGCGGCAATCGAACTGGACAACTCGGGCCAAACGTACGGCTTCAATTCTGAAGTCGCGCGAATTTCTGCCCCAAACCATTCACGCAGCTAAAGAAGTCGCGATGGGGCTTCGGCACTCAAGTGGGCAAGAACTCCACAAACATTCCAGCCAGTTGCAACGATTCTCGGCTGGAGCACAGAATCGACACGGTACTCCGCTGCTCGCCATGGCCTGCGGCACTGTTCACGAGGCTGTCCGTCGGGTTACAGAGTTGGAAATGTTCGATGTGCAACTGCAAGCCGGTGCTGCGGTATCGGTAGGGGCTATCGCTGAGATGCAGACCGGTGAAGGCAAGACGCTGGCATTGGCAATTCCAGCCTATTACCACGGACTGACTGGCAGCGGAGTACACGTCGTGACTCCCAATCAGTACCTGGCTGAACGCGACTTTCAGTTGCTAAATCCGGTCTTTAAGTTGTTGGGGATGTCGGTCGGTTTACTCATGGAAGAGACATCGAGTGAGGAGAAAAAGCGGGCATACCACGCAGATATTACCTACGGTGCATCCCATGCTTTTGGGTTTGATTACCTTCGTGATCAGCTGACGCTCGGGAAGATGGATGCGTCCCGACTCGGAGGTAACATGTACCGAAGAATTTTGGGTCGCGGACCAGAAAAGGAATTGCTGCAGCGTGGTCTTCATGTCGCCATCATTGATGAAGCGGATCATGTGCTGGTCGACGATGCCGTGTCCCCGCTGATTCTAAGTGAGATTGAGTCCGAACAGCAATCTCCCGATGCTCGAACGCATCTCGCAGCTCTTGCGATGTCCCATGCACTGCAGCAGAACAAAGATTTCGTGTTAGTTGAACAGACAGCTGTTCACTTGACTCGGGAGGGTTACCGTACTGTTTACAGGGACGATTCATTCGCGATGTATCCGGGGCTTGTGCGACCGTGGCATGAATATGTGACATTGGCTTTGCGTGCGGAGCACTGCTATCAACGTGATACTCACTATGTAGTTAGTGAAGATCGTGTTCGGATCGTTGACTCCTCTACAGGGCGGATCTTCGCAAGTAGGAATTGGTCAGATGGGTTGCATCAGGCGATTGAATCGAAGGAAGGCATGAAGGTTAGTTGTGAGTCAAATTCGCTGGCCCGGATTACTCGCCAACGTTTTTATCGAAAGTACGAACGGATCTGTGGCATCACTGGGACGGCACAAGGATGTGAGAAAGAACTCGCAACCAACTATGGGACTCCAGTTGTCCGCATATCGACTCGTAAACCGTCGCTACGAGTCCATTGGCCGACGCATTTTTCTGAAACCCAACAACAAAAACGGGATGCGATTGCGGCCGAAACACAGGCCTGCATCAATGGCCAACGTGCAGTGCTGATCGGAACGCCCAGTATTGCGGAAAGCCGTGCCCTGTCTCAGTCGCTGGAAAAGCAGGGAATAGCTCATCGCCTGCTGAATGGAATCCAGAACGTCGCTGAGGCAGATGTGGTGGCTGCAGCTGGTCAGGCTGTGGCTGTCACTGTGGCGACCAACATGGCTGGGCGGGGAACCGACATCAAGTTGGACGATCGCGTTGCGTCACACGGTGGGTTGCACGTCATCGTCACACACATGCATCCGCTTGCCCGCGTTGATCGACAGTTGATTGGAAGGTGTGCACGCTGCGGTGACCCAGGCACAGTCCGGTTCTATGTGTCCGCAGATGATCCCCTGACGTCCCAAATTGCGCCATGGATTGGTCGAGCCATCAAGCGAATTCCAGCATCTGGCGGGGCGGCAGCGTTTGCTATTGGTGATTATTTGAGCAAGGCTCAGAAAAAACAGGAACGGTTGGGCGCATCTTTGCGCTGGCGAATGTTGCAGGTAGACAGGGATACTGAACGCTTGCTCGAAAAAAACGTTACGCCCAGACGATGTTTCAGTCTGGTCGGTTGACTACGTGAACAGTTCATTTGTGTGGATTACATGATGCAAATCATTGAATTTAGAATCGCGATTGTGGCATTGGCCGTTTTGTTGGTGGACAGTGTGGGCGCACAGGAAATTGAAACCTTTGTCGAACCGTACCGAACCGCCGCATTGTCGACATCTGAAACAGGTGTGCTGGAAGAGATCGTTGTGAAAGATGGCAATCAGGTGAACAGGGGACAAACTCTGGCGTGGTTGAATGATGATGTATTGCAGGCCACACTGAAGGTGGCTGCTGCTTCCATGCAAGCCAAAGCAGCGCTGAACATCGCCGAAAACGAAGTCGCCACCTGCCTGACGCAGCTCGAAAGTTATCGGTCATTGCGAAAAAATGGCAACGCAACCGAGCGAGAGCTGGAAAGATCCGAGAGTGATTACTTGCAGGCCGAGGCACGTCTGGAAAATGTGCGAGAGGATTTGGCGATACGGGCTCTCGAGCATGTTCGCGTGCAGGCACAGATCGACCAGCGGCAGATCAAGGCGCCCTTTGATGGCATTGTGGTGCGTGTCGAGAAGGAAGTGGGCGAGCAGGTCTCACCCACTGATCCGGTTGTTCTGCATCTGGTTCAGGTCCAAACACTCAAGGCATTGTTTTCCGTTCCCGTCGCGGGTGCCAGCTCACTTCGGCCAGGGCATGTCTTGAGACTCGGAATCGGCAACGACAAGGAAGCGAGACATGGTGTGATTGAATACGTTTCTGCTGTTGCAGATGCAAAGAGCGGAACGGTGAGTGTCACTGTCCGGATACCGAATTCTGAAGGAAAGATTCAAAGTGGCCTGCCCTGCCGCTGGAATCTGAGCCAGCAGGATAATTATGGGAAATCAAGCGGAATCGTATCTCCGCGCAGAACCCGCTGAGACGGCTTTCGTCAGGAATCTTTGGAATGATTGATCCGTCAACCCTCGCCCGGAAGACAGCCAACGCAGATGCCGATTGCAGCAGCGCAATCGATGCAGCTGAGCTGGATGCACGGTTGAGGCAGGCGGATCTTGGACTGCGGATGTTAGCCGCACTTGTTGAGTTGCTGTCTGCCCTGGATGCTCATGCCGACTTGCGGGCCGCCGCACTTGAAGTGGCAAGGTTGATTGAGGAAACGTTGTCGGCAAATCGTGTCTTGGTTTTCTGGCGAAGTGATTCGAAAAGTAATTTGTCACTGGTTGCTGATACTACGGGATCAGACAGCGGCGTTTCTGGCCAGTTTGGCCGGCTTGCACTGGCAGCTGCAGAAGAAGCAATCGTGCGAACTGGTTGCTTCCATTGGAAAGATAATGCCAGTCAGTCCAGTACATTTGCATCTCGCGATCGTGGTGGGTTGATGGCAGTCAGCCAGTTTGCCAAGGCAAATGGGTTGGATAAAGTGGTCGGTGTACCGTTGCAGTGCATCGGCGAAGATGCCCGCGGAGTGATTCTTGTGCTGGGAACCCAGCACGATGAATTGGGAGATTTTCTTGAAACGGTCAGTGAACCCGTTACGCATAAACTTGTTAGCATTGAGTCGACACAACCAACTTGGCTTGAACAGAAAGTTCGCACATGGACTGAGTCTCTCAGAGGTACCAAACGCAGATGGATCACGGTTACCATCATTGGTGTAATTGTGTTGTGTCTGATTCCGTTACCCTATCGGATTCCTGCAGACATTGAGCTGCAACCGAATCAACGAAGATACGTTGCTGTTCCCTTTGATGGATCCCTCATGTCATCACTGGTTCGCCCCGGTGATCTTGTACAGGTTGGCGATTTGTTGGCAGAAATTGATCCGCGCGAGTTGGAATACGAGTTGTCCGGGATCAACGCAGAACTGCAGCGAGCATTGCAGGAAAAAAAAGGCTTGATGGCTGAGCGAAACGTCGCGGGCAGCCAAATTGCAGGTCTCGAATCACAGCGATTGCAAAGTGAAGCTGACCTGCTGTTGCACCGTCGGGCAAACCTTGAAATTCGCAGCCCAATTTCCGGAGTCGTGGTGAGAGGTGATCTCGAAAGGTCGCAGGGAATGCCGATGACGCGCGGCGATACATTATTTGAAATAGCACCCCTCGAGATAATGCAGGTAGATGTCGCCATCCCGGAAACTGATGTGCAATATGTTCGGATTGGAATGGAGGTCGATTTTTTCCTGGATGCGTTGCCGGGACGCGCATTGAAGGGGACGATGAACTGGATTCACCCTCGAGCAGAACTGCTAGACAATGAGAACGTTTTCATTGCGAGAATGGAACTCGCAAATCCAGATCTGCTCTTCCGTCCCGGCATGCACGGTCGAGCCCGTATTCGGAGTGATCGCCATCCAATGGTATGGAATTACCTGCACAAACCATTCCATGCCTTGCGCCACGCAGTTGGATGGTGACTGAATGGTCAAGCGTGATTTAAACACTCTGGATCTTGTCCAGCAGAAACTGCGTCTGGCGGATGACGTGATGGTCTGGCCCGTTCGTGAGTGTGGAGAGCTGGTTTATCGATTCGAGATACCCTCACTGCATCGATTTTTTCGAGTCGGGTATGCTGAGTATGTTCTGATCTCTTTGCTCGATGGCAATACTACAGTTCCTCAGGCTTGTGGGTTGGCAGCTTCAAAGCTGGGGCCTGATGCACCAACAACCGCACAAGCCTCGACCATTGCCCGCTGGTTGCTCGAAAATGGCCTGGCCTGCATGGAGAACGAGCCGTCACCCATCCGGCAGTCCAATCCAGTGGCAGTTTCCGGTCACCGCCAGCAGTCGGGTATGGGTTGGCGACGGATACTAAAGGGTATCAACCCGTTCTGGATGAAAGTGCCATTTCCGGCCTCCGGTGTGTGGGTTCCAAAACTGGCCGAGAGCCTCAAGCCACTCGGTTCCGTCTATTTGATCGTAGGCTCCCTGATTCTGTGTTTGCTGGCAGCCTTCCAGTTCATTCTGCACGCGGATCAGTTCCTCGGAACCTCGGTGGATGTATTCCATAAATCCAACTGGATCTATCTTTTCATCACCTGGATATTGCTCAAATTCATTCACGAATTGGCGCACGCGGTTGCCTGTGCTCGCGCGGGAGCTGAGGTCAGTGAGGCAGGTATGGTTTTCGTGCTTTTTGCGCCTCTCGCCTACGTGGATGTGACAAGCTGTTGGCGTTTGTCAAACCGCTGGAAGAGGATCAGTGTTGCCGCCGCTGGAATGCAAGTCGAGTTGGTGATCGCGTCGGTGGCATTCCTGTTGTGGTTGAATGTGACCAACATGCAGGCAAAATACATCCTTGATAATATTGTCTGGATGGCTGGTCTATCCACGCTGCTATTCAATCTGAATGTGCTGATGCGATTCGATGGGTATTACATTCTGGCGGACCTGATCGAGGTACCCAATTTGTATGGTGAAGCCAGCAAGTCCGTTCAAGGTCTGTTTCAACGGGTCATTGTCGGTCAGCAACCCGAAATCAGTCGCTTGCAGGGTTGGCGGCGGAAATTTGTTCTGGTTTATGGTCTTGCCTCACTGGGTTGGCGCATCTTTGTTTGTGCTTCGCTTGCGATCGCTGCATCGGTCATGTTTTCGGGAGCAGGGATTTTACTTGCAGGCATCGGAATCTGTTCGTGGTTCGCCAGTCCGGTGAAACGTTTGGGGAAGTTTTTGCATGCCCTCTGGCGATCTGAACCAGAGCGTTTTGTCAGGGCATCAGTGTTCTCGGTGATTGGGTTGGCACTCGGCTATACATGCCTGTTTCTGTGCCCTTTTCCGACGGCGATTCGAGTCCCCGCCATCGTTGAGTACACACCTTCGACGATTGTTCGAAGCGGTGCCACAGGGTTTGTTTCTAAAATCCATGTTGCTGAAGGCCAGCAGGTAGAGCGTGGAGACCTGTTGCTGGAAATTAGCAATGACGAACTTGCAAATCGACTTGCGCAACTTGAGATCAAGAGAAGACAGTCTGAAATCAGGATATCAATGGCGGTTGATGCACATGACGCCGCGCAGACGCACGTGCACCGTCAGGCGATGGCAGCGGTGGCTGAGCAGATTGAAAATCTGAGACAACAGGTCGAAAACCTCACCGTTACCGCTCCGCGATCTGGCAACGTCGTCGCCCGCGATCTCAAAAATAAAATTGGCATATTTGTCAAGGAAGGCGATCAGCTGTTGGCGGTGGCTGATACAGACAGCAAAGAGATCATTGCCATGATCGGTCAGCAGGAGGTTGATGAGGTGAGAGCGTTGGTCGATTCGAAGGTGGAAATCTACACGGCGGATTCCATGTTGACAGCCGGTTTTCTCGACCGGGTCGAACCGCGTGCAACAGATCTGCTGGCCTGGAAGGCTCTGGCGGCTACTCAGGGTGGACCGTTGGCCGTTCGGGAAAACCACGAGGAACAAGAATCGCCATCGCTTCGCCTTTTAGAACCTCTTTTCCAAGCTCGAATTCATCCAACTGCGGTCACCGCGGTGGAAATCCCACCCGGTATCCGGGCTCAAGTCTGGATCGGTTATCGAAGAGAGACGATCGCCACTCGCGCAAACGAGTGGATGGCCCGGTGGTGGCAGGATGCCAATGCACAGCAGAAATTCGGCGATTGAGCCGTCGGCAAGATTGAAAATTGGCCCGTCGCAGCGTCTGGCGGTTCAACGGGTATCACATGCTTCGGTATGACTGGTAAGTTTGGTGTTTGTGACCAACGGGACTCGTACGCCGATTGTCCCTGCTGAACTCATCTTTCCAGATCAGAAGATGCAGAGAACAACGCATCGAACGACACTGTGAACGACACATCGAACAACGCATCGAAC
>JAPKCI010000265.1 GCA_028823035.1 Rubripirellula sp. | reverse complement strand
CCTCTGCCCCATCGCCCTGATGACACGACAGGCAATGCTCAACATAGAACGGAGCATTCTTTTCATCCCAAGGAATGCCTGACTGCTGCGTTTCATTTGCATCAGACTTCTCAATGACTTGTGCCGAAATCTGCACAATCATAAAATCCGACAAAACGACAACGAAGACCATCAGCCTGAAACGTGACAGACGTGATGCAAGCACCGGTCTTGCACACGACAGCAAGCGACGACTGGGCAGTTTGAATGACGGATATTCCATGAACGTCAATGCGGAATGACAGGCAACAACTTTGGAACGACATTCATCAGTATATTGATATTTCGCCAAGCGGGGAAATAAGGGCAACCGACATGACGCGAATCGGCACGATTACCAACTTGTCACTGAATTCCGCACAGTGCTCACCAACCAAAACAGCAACAACACATAATTATAAAAAAACAACATGGATTCATCTCAACCCTACAAAGTCCCCGGCATGGAATTGGTGGACCACTCTTTTGATGTTCCTCTGGATCACCGTGATCCGGCCGGACGCCAAATCAAGGTCTTTGCCAGAGAAGTCCGTGATCTCGATCCACGGAGCGTCCATAAACCGTGGTTGCTGTTCCTGCAGGGTGGCCCGGGGTTTCGGGGACCACTGCCCATCAAGAAGGAAGGCTGGCTCAAGCGGGCACTTCAGGATTATCGCGTGTTGATGTACGACACCCGTGGCAACGGCCTCAGCACCCCTGTCAACTTCCAGACACTCGCTGCTGAAGGAGATGCGCAAGGCCAAGCAGATTACCTGAAGCACTTTCGAGCGGACAACATTGTGCGTGATGCCGAAGCAATCCGCGATCAACTGAGTCCCGACGAACCGTGGTCGACCATCGGGCAAAGCTACGGTGGTTGGTGCACCATGACCTACCTGAGCCTGCACCCGGAAGGCTTGCGGGAATGCTTTGTGTTCGGCGGCGTCCCAGGTCTCGAACGCACGGCAAGAGAAATCTACGAAGGGTCGTTTCCCTTGGTCGAGGAACGTAATCGTCAGTACTTTGCCAAATTCCCGGTGGACAAACAGCGTCTGACCCATCTCTGTCAGCACCTGCAGCAACACGATGTCCGATTACCCAACGGAGATCGACTCACTCCCAGACGCCTGCAATTGATTGGCATCAGCCTCGGATTTGCCAACACTGCCGAAGAGATTCATTTCCTGATCGAAGAAGCCTTCGTGAAGGTGGGGGACTCAGAAGTGGTCAACCACTCTTTCCTGAAAGCGATTCAGATGCAACTGCGTTTTGACACCAACCCGATCTTTGCATTGTTGCACGAAGCCATTTACGCGCAGGGTGAGGCGACTTCATGGGCCTGTGATCAAGTCCAGCGAGAACACTATTCGCATTACGACAACCACGATGATTTCCATTTCTACGGCGAGATGATTTTCCCATGGATGTTCGACGAGATCGGTGAACTGGGCAACTTGAAAGAAGCCGCAGAGATCCTGGCGTCCTACGATCAATGGCCAAAACTGTATGACAAGGCTGTCCTCAGCCAAAACAAAGTTCCTGTGACCTGTGTCGTCTATTACAACGACATGTTTGTGAACACAGAATTCTCGCGGGAAACGATCGATTCGATCCCCAACATGAAGGGCTGGTACACCAGCGAGTTCGAACATTGTGGCCTACGAACAGGTGGCGAAAAATTGTTTTCGCGTTTGATCGATCTTGCCCATGGCGAAGTGGAACGCTAATCAGCCGCAGTAGCCATGTTTTTGATCTGCCAGCATCCTGCAGCCCGCGCAGATCGGCTATCCTGCTGAGTTGAGCTCGCCCCTTTTAATCGCCATTCCTTGCTCAACAGTCGTTACTCAACAGTCGTTGCTCAATCTCTAAAGTTTGCCGCCAGGTCCAACCGTCATCGGGGGATTGAAATGGCCGTGGACGAACCACGACAACCGTTCCGCCCCAAGGAATCCCGTGTACCTTTCCGAACACAAAGCACTGCGAATGCTGACGCTGTGCGGACTGTATGTCGCTCAGGGTATTCCTTGGGGATTTGTCACCGTCACGTTCGCTGCGTGGCTTGCCGAACCGGGACAGGGAATCACAGCGACGCAACTCGGTCCGATCCTTGCGGTCGCCACACTTCCGTGGTCGTTCAAATTCCTGTGGGGACCGTTGATGGATCGCTTTACCATCCCCTCAATGGGACGGCGGCGGCCCTGGATCATCTTTGCTCAGAGCATGGCGATACTCATTTTGGGCAGCATGGCCTTCATTGACGACTTGCCCAGTCTTGTCTGGACCGAGCCCCCTAATGACTCAGGGTGGATGAAGATTGTCTTCGGACTTGTGCCTGGCCCTCTGGCCGCTCTGATCCTGTTAGCCAACGTATTCGTTTCGCTGCAGGATGTGGCTGTGGACGCATTGGCCGTCGATTTATTGGCAGAAAGCGAGCGTGGTGTCGCCAACGGGCTGATGTACGCAAGCAGCTACCTAGGAACAGCAATCGGCGGGGCCGGACTCGGATTCGTAGTGTCCCGATATGGAATTCAGGCAGGGCTTGCCGGACAGGCTCTACTGCTCGGGCTGATCATGCTGCTGCCGATCTTTATTCGAGAACGTCGAGCGAAACCAGCAAGCGATCCATCGCGGCCTGGCAGGAACACCGATGACCAAACTGGCTCACAAAATCATCAACAACGTGCAGTTGTTGCGAATGAGCTTCCAGCAGGCAGCCTGGATTTAGGCGTCAATCCTTACCTTCCCCCCGCAACGACTGATGCAACAACGACTGATGCAACATCGGCTGATGCAATAGCGGCTGATGCAACAACGACTGGTTCGGTCAGCGCGAGCGACCAGCAGGTTTCCCGATCAGTCTTCTTGAATCTGTTCCGCGCGTTCAGTCTGCGAGCAACATTGCTGGGTGCAATGATCGCCTTGGGAGTCAAAATTGGGTCAGGCGCGATCACGGTCGTGCTCGTTGACTACCTGATGAAAGAAGGGGGATGGACTCAGGCACAATACACCAGCGTGACCGGCGGCTGGGCGGTAATGCTGGGACTCGGAGGCTCCATCGCGGGTGGTTTCCTCGCGGATAAATTTGGCCCTAAGCGTCTTATTCTTTCTGCATCACTGGCGTTAGGTGCGATGTGGATCGCGATTGGCAGCATCCCGGGGGCGTTGAACTCTCAGGCCACGGCAACCTTGCTGTTGCTGGGTCAGGAATTATTGCTGGCGTTGCTTTCGGTTTCTCTGTTCTCTCTCTTCATGTCGATTTCATGGCCTCGAATCGCAGCGACACAGTTCACGACTTACATGGCATTGCTGAATCTATCGACTACGATCGGAAGCTATTCCGCAGGACATCTCAGCGAGGAACTTGCGATCACACAGATTCTTGTGCTGGCAGGCATTGTCCAAATGTCGATCGTTCTGCCAGTGTTACTGATTGACCCCAAGCAGACGCGACGTGTACTGCCCGAATGAAGATCCGAGCAGCAAGTTTGATGATCGAAGCACAAATCGCCCTGTTGTATCCGCGGCTGTACTGGAATTTTGCACTCACACCCTATCGGAATGATGCCGCCTGCATGGATCAAACTAAAAAAGCTCAAAAAGATTAGACTGCACACCATGAACACTCGAATCCCCTTTACCGGGAAACAACACATGCCGTCTCGTTACCTGTCCAGAGCGGTCAATACGACAATTTCTGTGGCCGCATGCTTTTTTCTGCTGCGAGTCGCGGCAGCCGAAAGTCCCTCCACCGACAATCTGCCTGTCAAGGTTTATATCCTTTCCGGGCAATCGAACATGGTCGGAATTGGGCAGGTTGGTGGTGGCAGTGTGCGTTGGTCAGGAGTGACGGAAGCGACCGTTTCGGTTTACCCCGGTCCCTACTCAGCCACCGCCGATTACGACGCAATGAAACCGCTGAAAACAGTTGAATTGGCAGAATACGGCGGGACCAACCCAACACCGTTCCCGGGAGGCGGAACGCAAGTCGTGCGAGGATTCATCGAACTGAAAACTTCTGGTGTCTACAAGTTCACCCCCGGATACCAGGGATCCACGACCAACATCATGGAACTCGATGGTGTGGAGGTCTATCGCAAGGAACCCGAAAAGAACCCGCGGCATGCCAACTTCAAAATCGTTGGCGGTCAGAAATACCCTTTCAAAATCACCTTCCTGACGGCAGACGCCAATGGACTCGGATGGTGGTCACGCACGGACATACCGGGAACATTGGACACGCTTGTGAAAGAGCAGGGAAAATTTCCACACCTGATCAACGACGAAGGTGACTACGTTGCCCGCGATGATGTCTGGTACAAGGGGCTGGTGACTGCCACTGCCAACAAGCCACTGAGTATCGGTTGTGGCGCCAACAGTAATCAGATCGGCCCGGAACTGCAATTCGGACACATCATGGGTGATTACCATGACGCCCCAGTACTGGTTCTCAAGACATCGCAGGGCAACCGAAGCCTTGGCTGGGACTTCCTGCCACCTGGCAGCCAACCATTCACTTTTGATGGCAGGACCTACGCCGGGTACAAAGATGAGATTCCTTCATGGACGGCTGAGGACCCCGGAAAAAAAGTGAACTGGTACGCGGGTCTCCAGTACGACCAGTGTTTTGACGCCGTTCACAAAGTCCTGGACAACTTTGACTCAGAATTCCCTCAGTGGAAGGGAAGAGGATACGAGATCGCTGGATTTGCATGGTGGCAAGGGCACAAAGATGGCAACCCAGCGCATGCCAGTCGTTATGAACAGAACCTCGTCAAGCTGATCCATTCGCTTCGCGATGAATTCAAGTCCCCTCATGCTCCATTTGTGATCGGCACAATCGGGTTTGGTGGCTGGGACATGAGTGGTCCCCACCTGACGGTCGCGAACGCTCAACTTGCTGTCAGTGGCAAGAGCGGAAAACACAAAGAATTTGATGGCAACGTTGTGACAGTAGAAACCAGAGACTTCTGGCAAACGCCAGAAGTCTCACCAAGGAATCAGGACTTTCACTACAACGGAAATGCGGCAACGTACATGATGGTGGGTGACGCGTTGGGACGTGGCATGTTGGAATTGCAGGACAACCAGTCCGCGTCTCCCTGAATGCGAGTTTGCTGAGGCTGAGTTCCTGATTGCCAATCCGTCATTGCAGAGTCGATTTCAGTTTCTGCATGATCAAAAGTTTCAGGCATTAGAATGTTTCTGCAACTGCATCGCTTTCATTTGCCCCGCGCCCCTTAGCAAACAATCATTCACATGATCTTCTCTAAGTCCATCACGGCCAAAGTTGCGACCGCATCCGGCATTTGGATCACGCTTGCAGTTAACGCCCTGTCGCAGACAAACACCGGAAATTGGCCACAGGCAGCAGGCCCATTTCACAATTGGACGACCAGTACCTCGCAACCCGTTCCGCTGAAATGGAGTGTCGAAAAGCACAAGAACATTCGCTGGCGCAAGCCGTTGCCTGAAACCGGCCAAAGTGGCATCGCTGTCTGGGGCGATCGACTTTTTTTGACCACGATGAAACCGATTGACGCTGACGCAAAACCAAAGAAAGGCAGCGACATCGTCCTGTACTGCATCAACACCGACACTGGCCAAACCCTTTGGCAAAAAGAGTTACCGGGCGATCCTGCCGCCAAGAGTATCTACGCCTATGGGTTCAGCAGCAGTAGTAGCCCAACTCCTATCACTGATGGAAAACATGTTTGGTTCTGGAACGCCAGCGGCCAGATGGGATGCTGGACGATCGACGGCCTGGAAGTCTGGACACGGCGGTGGACTCCCACGCTGGGACGTCCATTCAACAAGCAATACGAACCCCTCAAGATCGGACAGACCATCCTGAATGTGGAACCACTTGATCCCGACGATCCTGAACGCCGCGAAGATGCATGGAACTACCTGCGAGCGTTCGATGCGATGACCGGCGAACCGCTATGGACCGCGAAACAAGGGCTCACGCATTACAACACCCCCGTCCTCGGGACCTTGGCCGGGGGCGGGCACGCCGTGCTTTCTGGCCGTGGTGCGCACCACGGAACTCCTGAGGCACCGACTGGTGTCACATTGACTCGTGTTGACGGTCCCCAGGCAGGCGAACCGCTATGGTCATGGGATGCCCTCCCTGATGGTAAAGCCCAAGTCACGCAGTGCTGGGACGAGAAATATTCGTACTGGCTTGATGAAACGCGAACCGACCTCGTTGTCCTTCACACAAAGGACGGGACGGAAGCCAAGCGAATCTCATGGGTCAAGGATGTCACGGTCACAAATCATGATGCAGACACACAGAAATTCGCATCTAAAACGAATGTCGATTTGACCGCTGAGAATCCCCCACTCAAAGTGTTCCCCGCATGGCACGCTAACATCGCGATCCACCCCTATATTTTCTTTCAGTGTTTCCACTACGAAGGAAAACGAAAAGGGAAGGCGACCCACATCGGGCCACAAAACAGCCTCGTACGAATCAATGTGGAAACCGACCTGGTCGAATACCTTGAATTGCCATTTCCAATACCGCTGGTCTCAAACCAAATCGAAAAGAACGGCGAACTGTATTACCCAGACATGACGATCAATAGTCGTGGCATTGATGTGGGTGAAGACAAACGCTCGGGAAGGTCAGGTTGGTGGTGGTGCTTCAACGGCAATGTCATCGCCATCAATCAGCATCTGTACTTCACCTTCATGAGCGGTCAAGTACAAGTGATCAACGGCGCAGCAACCAGATTTGACGAAACCGCGTTAACCGCTTTGAATGACCTCGGAAAGTTCGGAGAAACGTGGTCAGTCAATACGCCAAGTTACAGCAACGGCCGGCTCTACCACCGCACACTCAAAGAACTGATCTGCATCGAAGCCCAGTAAATCATGGTACTGACACCGCGATTACCACAGAACCGACCCAACTGAGTTCAGGCACCGCCTGCCTGAATCGCCTTGACTGCCTGATGGACACCATTGCAATACGAAACGGGATTGATACTTGGCTGCGTTCGAAATTCCAAAACAACATCTTCGACTCGCTCACGTAGTTCATCAAATCGCTGTACACAATCTGCAGAAGAGAGTCGATTCTCTTGACGGTCATAAAGTCGTCGACGAGGAATACCACAAAAGCGAACCCCGGCAGCTTTCGCTTCATTCACTGAGTTGTATCCGCCCCCGCTGATCACAATATTGGCTCCGCGAATGGCCTGAAAGAATGGCCAAATCGAGATCACTTTAAAATTACGGGGCGTGCTTTCATGCGTTACATCCGGATGCGGTTTCTGCATAACGACGAAACGCACCTCAAGTGCTGCTGGGAACTCATCGGCCAAACGAGTCGCCCACCCATACATCTGATTGATTTCATCAAGTCGTCCACAACCGAGAACAACGGCCACAGGCAGGCGACTTCCGGTCACTGCCAATCGGAATCGTGCCTCATCAGGCGTCAGCAATTCATCTTCATTGCGTACCAGCCAAGGCTGGGTTGAGATGGCATTTGGAAGATTTTCAAAAGGCGCCGCCTCCCCGGGCACAATCAACTGATCATAGTTTTCGACAAACTCAGCCAAACGATATTGCTGACAATACTTTGGGTTGAGATCCCGATGGACCAAAATTTTGCGGCAATTCAACCCGGGCAGGATTTGTGCTAATTCGCCAGCGAGGCCCCGAGGAAAAGTATCAACAACAACGGCATCCGCTGATTCGGATCCAAACACCCGTTGCACCTCAGCAACAGTCGCATGTCGATCAAGACTTGAATCAACCCGAAGCACTTCCGCCCGCGGTCCAAGTTCACTCTCAATGTTCAATCCAGCAGCAAATGAACTATTTGTCAGTAGCGTGACCCGCGTTTCGCATTGACGAGGATCAGCAGACGAAGATTGCAGCAAAGCGCGTGACAAGGCAGTCGCACGCGTCACATGCCCCATGCCACCCCCCATGGCATACAACAACCAGTGAAGACGACCATCGGACCGTTGAGTCATTCAACTCTCGCTCATATCAGTTTCAAAAACCTCACCCTCATCAGCAGACTGAAGGCTCTCAGCATCTGCCTCAGTAAAGTCATGAGGATCATGAGCAAGACCTGACGCATGGGATTGATGATGGGTCGCACCATAATAGTATCCGCCCCAGAAATACGGTTCATTATAGGAATCATAATGACCATGATAGTCCCGTCCATTACTACGCCCTACATCACGGTCCTGCCGTTTTGACAATTGCTTGCGATCTTTTTTGACACAACTCGTGCAGAGCATCCCCTGCTTCTCATCGCCCAAAAACTCATGGCCGTGGTCAGAGCAAACGGGCTTTCGACACTTCATGCACACATCCTCGGGAGGTTGGAAGCATTCGTGATTAAAAAGAAATCCGGACTTTTCGTTGCAACTTCCTGAATCCCATGACTTCGGCATCTTAATTTTCTCCTGTCAACCCCGTTCGGTTTACATCGTTTTAGTCTGAGCATTGTCCACTAGTTTGCATTGTCCACTAGTTTGCATTGTCCACTAGTTTGCAT
>JAPKCI010000264.1 GCA_028823035.1 Rubripirellula sp. | reverse complement strand
GCGAACCCGGCGCAGGACCCGGTGCGAACCCGGTGCGAACCCGGTGCGAACCCGGCGCAGGACCCGGTGCGAACCCGGCGCAGGACCGCTGCTGTATTCGGCAAGAACGCTTTGCGACCCACTGCTTCAATCACGTGGGAAGGAGCAAGCGTTGACATGAGCCGTAAGTCAGAAGACCTGCCTGTGAGTTGATACCATCACTTGCCTCGGCTTCGGGCAGTCGGTTCAGAACCTGTTGCGTTTCATTGTTCAGGACGCAGGGTTGATCTGGTACCGCCATTCCGTCGCGACAACGGAATTTTTTACGATGCCAAGTCGCCACCCAAGGACGGTTCGCCAAAATCCACAGCCGAATGTTGATGTGGATTCGGTCGAAGGCCAGTGCTCAGTGGGTGCGGTTGCATCGCCCTGCAATGGAACCTGCGTGTTGTCCGCGACTGATCAAACCTGTTTGGGTTGCTTTCGAACCGGGACTGAAATTGCCGACTGGCCTCGGGCCAGTGAGCAGGACCGAACCCTCATTTTGGAGCGGTGCGCCAGGCGACGTCTCGAGGGGGCGGATCCCTTGCCCAAGGTCCGGTCGGTATGAGTCCAGTGACTGCAACGAAAACCAACAGAGATCAAGCGTCCCGACTTGGACCTGTTGAATCATCGTTGGATCCGTTGAGTTCCAGAAAGGAATGAACATGGTAGGCAACAGAGCCAACAAGGTTTCCAAGCCCCTGCCCTCGCCCAGTGGGGTTACCCAGTCTTGCGAGCGGGGCACCGGGTCCAGCATCCGGTTGGCTGCGTGGAATGAACCAAGGGAAGAATGGCTGTGTTGGTTGTCATAGGCAACGAATTGACTGCGCATCTGGCTGTTGAAGAATACCTTGCTGCGGGATAGTCCACTGGTTCCAGATCGGGCGGCATTGATAACGCGAGTTCTTGCTATCGCGATTGGTCATGCTCACCAGAAGCAGATCATTCATCGTGATTTGAAGCCCGCGAACATTCTACTGCAGTTGCTTGGGTTCTTACGCGTACCCTGCCAACCCGGAGGGTATCCAGACTGGTTCATTCAAAACAGAATAGCGTGTTCGTGCCTCGGACAATCAGACGCCCATCGGCAATCGCTGGTGAACCGAGTACGCCCTGTTCCAATTCGATTTCATGAATTGTTTCGGCATCTTCGCCTTGATCCTCGACCACCAGGCCCTTGCCGGATTGATCGAAGATGTAAAGGCGATTCTCCGAGAGAACCGGAGTCGCCCAGGCACTGCCCAGTCCGGAGAGGCGTTTTTGCCATATCTGTTCGCCGTCACTCAGGTTAGCCGCCACTAGCACTGATCCTTTCAGCGAGTAGAGTCGCTTATCGGACGTTACGACGCTGGCATTTCGAGGTGAAAGTTTGTTGTTTCGCCATGCAACCTCAGGGGTTGTTGCACTTGCCCCAATGTTCAAAGCGATGACCTCGTCACTGGGCAGGATTAGCAGTCCTGCAGCAGACGTGGGTGACGGAATTGCAGATCCACCCTCCTTGGTCGACCATTGGGTCTTTCCTGACCGGGGGTCGACCGCAATCACGCCCTCTCGAGACTGAATCACGATTTCGTTGCGGTCATCTGGGCGTCTGATGGCCAAGGGTGACGCCCAGTTTGCCATTTGAGGTCGGGCAATTTTCCAAAGGTTCTGACCTGTTTCGGCATCAATGGCGGCCGCGAAGGAATCTCCTTGAGCCTCAACCTTGACGATGACAGCGCCGTCGACAACAACGGGTGAAGATGCCATTCCGACGTCGTTACCCGCTTTGGGATAATCGTAGCCGAGTCCACGATACCAGAGCAGTTCTCCACTCAGGGACAAGCAAACGAGGTCGTTGCTGCTGAAGAAGGCAAAGACTCGTTCTCCATCGCTGGCAGGCGAAGGCGCCGCGTTAGCACTGGTTGGATGGCAGAAGGGACGACCGGTGGCACGGAAGGTCTGTTCCCACTCAAGTTGACCTGTCTGTAAGTTGACGCCGCTGACATGCAGCACCTCACCATCCTGACCGCTCGAACTGGTGGTGACCACCAAGTCTCCCACCACGATGGGTCCGGCAACGCTTCGACCCGGCATGTCAAGTTTCCAAGCCAGGTTCCCTGTGTCGCCAAGCTCAAGTTTTTTTGGCGCTGCCGAGGAACCTCGGCTGGTTCCATCCCCACGAAAACCAAGCCAGCTCTTTGCGCCTACCGTGTTGGTGGGATCGGCTGCGTGTGAGTTGGCAGCGAGAGCCATCAGGAAAAGGCAGGCAATGCAACCCAGGGACATCGTGATCCCCAACCCATAGGGAAACCCGCCATGAATCCCCTGCCTGCCAATGGTCGGGCGGACGAAGCGTGGAGGAGCCTGCTGTGTCAGTGATTGATCTTCCATGTGGAGCGTTGTCAGTGGGTGAATCTTCATGTGTGTTGGAGCCAAATATTGGTGGGAGATGTTGGCGGTGCGGTGACGAGGATGAGATCAAGGTTTGCTGGAGAGCCCTTTTCCTGAGGGGTCGGTGATGCGGAACTGGAATTTCCAGTCCTGTGCCCATGACTCTTCCTGTTCGTTCTGGCAGATTTTCAACAGGATGCGGTTCGTTCCTTTCTTCAAAGAAAAGTTTGCGATGTATTGGTCGATCATCGAGCCGGCGTGATAGACCTCGTTTTGCATCAGCAGCTTGCCGTTGATCCACACTTTATTGGCGTTGATGCATCCGAGCCGAGCTTGAGCGGGGCGGTCCTGGTCGGATTCAAATTCGGCGAACAGGTAACCCACTGCGCCTTTCTCTTTTTCGTAGGCTTCGGCGAGATCAACTTCACCAAGGTCGGCTGATCCTGTAATCGATTGCCATTGGATGCTGCCGTTCTTGCCTGTCTGCTGATCTTTCAGGTTGATGCTTTTGGAGGATGCGAATTGTTTTTCCGGTGCATATTCCATGTCAAAGCCAACCCCGTCGACATTGTTCAGCGGCGCGAGGCTTTTCCAGTCGGTCAGCATGACAAAGGCATCAGCCGTTTGCACCTCTTCCCCAAGTTTTCCCAGTGCATTGATGATGCGTGACAACTGTCGGGGGTGGCGGGCTGCAGCCAGAGAGATCCGATAGTCTGCGATCGCGGCTGCAGGCTGGCCTTTGGCAGATTTTTCGGCACGCTGGATTGCCTGTTCAACGGCCATCTCTCTCAACGGCAGACTTGGATCATTCAGGCACTCAGCAATCAGCTTTGTTGCGGTGGCGGGATCGATCTGTTGCAGGAGCTCCATTGCCAGACCGCGTCCCGTGGGGTTGTTCGACGGGTCCATTGCGTAACGTTTCAGATTGGCATTCGAGGAGGGTGGCGATTTTCTGGCGACATCAAACACGATGCCTCTCATCCAGTTTTCCGCAACAGGGTTTGTGTCTGCCATCGCATCGAGCAGCAGGTCGATCTTTGCCACAGAGGTTTGGCGAAGTTGATTGGCTGCAGGAATCGCCTGTGCGAAACCGGTTCCCTCTTTTCCCACATTGCGTATGGCATCCATTGCTTGAGCGATCTCTGCGTTGTCCTGTGCAGAGGTCTTCTTGGCGGCAATAGCCGTCACCGTCATCAGCGTGACCGTCATCAGCGTGACCATCGTCAGGCGGGCAATCTTGCCACGTAGTTCCATGTTTGGTTGTTTCATCATTACGTTTGTAAAGTAAAAGGTTGGCAGTTGGTCGAAGGACGCGAAGCGGCGGTTGTCAGCCAATCGCTCGTAACTTTGCCTCTCGCGTGTGGGCAGGCTGTCAGTGAAAGTTGATGATCAAGGTGTCGGTTTGCAGGTTCGATCAAGCCAATCAAAGAAGACACGTCCCCACAGAACGCCATTCTGGGGTGACAGCACCCAGTGACCTTCTTCGGGGAAGTACAGGAATCGGCTTGGGATACCCTGGACTTGCGCGGCGGTGAAAGCCTCCATGCCCTGGGTCACAGGGACGCGGAAGTCTTTTTCGCCATGGATGACGAGCAAGGGGGTCTTCCATTTACCAACAAACTTGTGCGGAGAAAACTTGGCGTACGCATTTCCTACCGCTTCGCTGGCCCAGTAAGGACCGCCAAGATCCCAGTTGACAAAGAACAGTTCTTCGGTGGATCCGTACATCGACTCGAGATTGAATACACCACAATGGGCAATCATGGAACAGAACCGACTCGCGTCATTGCCCATCAGCCAGTAGACCGTGTAGCCTCCGAAACTGGCACCAATCGCTGCCACGCGACTGCGATCAATCGTTGGGTCGGCAATCATCGCATCGGTCGAGGCAAGGACGTCCTGCATGGCTTGTCCACCCCAGTCACCACTGATGTCGTCATTCCATTTGCGGCCAAAGCCTGGCATGCCGCGGCGATTGACTGCCAACACGACGTAACCGTGTGACGCCATCATGTGAAAGTTCCAGCGGTATGAGAACCACTGCCCGATCTGGCCCTGTGGTCCGCCTTGGCAATAGGTGAGCATCGGCCACTTTTTGTCGTCCTTGGGATCGTAGCCGGGAGGCAGAATCACCCAATTGTGAATTTTTTCTCCGTCGGTAGCGGTAAAGAATCGTTCTTCGATCTTCGGCAACTCGAGGGTCTTAAACATTTCACCGTTAACGTCGGTGATGGTGGCGAGTTGTTCATTGCTTGCGTCCAGTACAGCGAGTTCCGTCGGGCGAAGCATGCTTTGTTGGCGGATCAGGACTCGATTGGTTCCCGGAATGCTGGACACTACAGAAAAATTGAATCGGCCGGTGGATACCTGCTGCAATTCATGGTCGTCGACGTCGATTTGAAAGACCTGCGTTGTGCCGCGTGTTTCGCTGTGGAAAAACAAGCTCTTACTATCTTCGCTCCATGTTGCGTGATGGGTGGTCTGGTCCAGACCTGCGGTGACCTCATCCATCTTGCCACTGCTTCGGTTGTAGAGCATGATCCGGTTTCGATCTGATTCAAAACCAGCTCGTTCCATCGAGTGAAACGCGATGAAACGTCCATCAGGTGAATAGGCTGGATCCATGTCATAGCCCGGCATTCCTGGGGTGATGTTTTTAAGTGTTCCACCCTCGGTGCTGATCAGATAAATCCCGCTGTCAGTGCTTTCGGCCGGGTTGTTGACGAGCTTAAGCGTCAACGCCATTTCAGTTCCGTCATTTGAAAATGTAAACTGCTCCGAGCCGCCGAAGGGTGGCAGCGGGCAGTCGGCACGCAAGGTCGCCATCAGGTCGACTGGGTCGGACGCCTCGCCGGCAGCGTCAATGCCAACAACGTGAACATGGCTATAGGCGTAGTCGTGCCACTGATTCCAGTGCCGATACATCAGTGAGTCAATGATTCGGGCGTTGGCCTTGGGCAAGTCCTCATAGATCTCGGTCACTTCGCGATCAATTTTGACATCGACCGTGAACGCAATGGCGTCACCTGAGGGAGCGGTGATCAGATTCGAGATGCCGGTGTCGATTTCCGTGAGTTGTTGCGGAGTCCCGTTGGCGGGGTCAAGCATCCAGGCCTGAGGTTCGCCTGCGTCCTCCTCATCGTCGGCCTCTTTGCCGGCCTCTTTGCCGGCGGCATTCTTCTTGCCATCCTCGTTGGCAGGCTTGGCGGGAGCGATGTAAACAAGTTTGTTGCCGGTGGGATGTGCGAGCCAGTTCAGTCCGCCAAGTCCTTTGACATCTTGCAGGATGACCTGTGGCTTTTCATTGGCCAAGGGTGTTCCAAACGCTATTGCGGTTTGGTCGCCAACGACCAGTTCAGCAGGTAGCGGTTGGATCAACAGGCTGCTGGTGCCACCGTTTTCAACCAAGTCATAGCGCTTGACCAGGTAAGCCACCGTTTTTCCATCCGGAGAAATGGCTGCATCACCAACGCGGGCCAAATCCCACAATGTCTCGGGTGTCAAACGCTCTGCCGAGACAGGTGTCGCGAAGAGAAACAGAATCAGGCAGGTCAGGATCGAACGGGTCAGTCGCATGTTGGGATCTCGAAGCATGTTGCATGGCTGTTGTGATCACGTCACATCACGGGCAACGCCACCAGCACCCGAATTGTAGCGAAGTACACTGAAGATGCACGCCAGATTGGGGAGTTGGTGCGCGGCTTTCGCGGCAAAACTCAAGCCTGCTGCCAGCGGTCGCTCTATCTCCCTGCTTCGCCCTTGAAACTCATTTGAACTGGCGGATTTCCTGGTGGATCGATTTCACCTGCAGGTCCTGAGAAGGATATCCTGGCAGCCCGAACGACCTCAGCGAAGATCCGGGTTACCGATGGACCGGTTTCCGGATGCGTATCTTGGCTCTTTGCCAAGATACCCAAGGTCAATACCGCGTGAGACCGTCAGAGGACTGATGGAGTCGATAGTCCCAGTGGCAATCAGAGTTCGGGTAAGCCAAATTCATGGCAACCTGTGCCGCAGTTCATCGATGATCAAAGATTCCTTGGGGAACTCGCCGGTTTCCAGCTTCGAGTAAATCAGCTCGCCGTCGACCATGACTTCAAAGCAACCTCCATCAGAGGGCTCCAGTTCAAACGACTCAATCTGTTGCTTGTATGCAGTGAGAACTTGGGTCGCCAAACTGACGGCCGAGGGTTCGTAGTTTCAAGCAGAGCAGTATCGCAGGTGGATTTTCATTTGACTAAGTCGGTGGGTGAACGAACAGGAATGCGATCATGATCGGGCATCTTTCTGAAATGGTAACCCAATTTCCAACTGCCGGGGATGGGAAAGAGGATCTCAAAAGGCACAGGTGAGGCTGTAAATCTGATGAATTGGCTGATGAAGGGTGATCTTCGGTGGATTCCTGTTACTGTCTGCCGTTACAAAACAGAGAGGAATTCATTCGACAGAAGCGTCATCGCTTTCAGACCTTAGGAAATCAGAGATGCAGTTAACGCGATACACGAAGTTTTTGCTGGTGATTGCACTCGTCAGTCTCCCCGTTACGAGCGATTTGTTGGCGCAGCCACCGAACGGTGGTCAAGAGGGTGGCAGACCCCCTGAGGGCGGTGCTGAACGCGGTGGCTTTGGTGGCCGCGGAGGGTTCGGTGGACGCGGCGGATTCGGTGGACGCGGAGGTGCTTTTGGCCGGACGGGTGGAGGTGGACCGGGAGGTGGACCGGGAGGTGGACCTAACGCAAAGGAACAACCACTGGTAGAAAAGTTCGATCTCGATGGCGATGGTCGGTTGAATACGGCTGAGCGAGCCGAAGCGAGAAAATCATTGGCTGGTAATGAGGGTGGTCGTGGTCCTGGCGGACCCCGGTCGGGCCGCCCTGGCGGACGGGGACGGATGATGGCAGAAGGGAAGCCTGGTCCAAGAGTCGATCCCGAGGACGTGAAACACTTTGCTGATCAGCCACTTTATGACCCCTCAATCTTGAGGACGTTGTTTCTGACGTTTGAAAATGATGCGTGGGAACAGGAACTTGCCGATTTCAAGCCGACTGACGTTGAAGTCCCCGCCAAGTTGACGGTCGATGGCGTGGACTACAAAGAAGTGGGAGTCAGTTTTCGAGGGGCGTCTTCTTATTTTTCAATCCCGGCCGGTCTGAAGCGGTCGCTGAACCTTTCGATTGATTACCTCGATGCCGATCAAACGCTTGGTGGTTTCAAGACACTGAACTTGTTGAACGGTAATGGCGATGCATCATTGATGAGCACCGCGCTGTATTCGTCAATTGCTGGATCAAAGATTCCAACGCCGGAAGCAAATTTCGTCAATGTTGTCATCAACGGTGAGAGCTGGGGAGTTTATTGCAATGTCGAACAGTTCAACAGCGATTTTGTGAAGAGACATTACGGTACAAAGAAGGGTGGTCGCTGGAAGGTGCATGGCAGCCCCAGAGGCGATGGTGGCCTTCGATACCTCGGTGAGGAAATCCAACCCTACCGCGATCGATTCGAGATTAAGTCAAAGGATGATGATCAGTCATGGCGTGATCTAATTGCGTTGTGCAAACTGCTCGATGAAACCCCGGCCGACCAACTGGAACAGAAACTGGGTGATGTATTGGACATCGATGGTGCTTTGTGGTTCTTAGCCGTTGATATGGCCTTGATGAACAGTGATGGATACTGGACCCGTGCGAGCGATTACAACATCTACCAGGACCCGGCAGGTGTTTTTCATATTCTGCCGCATGACATGAACGAGGCGTTTAGGCCGTCTCGTGGTGGCAGAGGTCCTGGCGGTCCCGGAGGTCGTGAGTTTGGTCCCGGCGGTCCAGAGTTTGGTCCCGGTGGTCCAGAGTTTGGTCCCGGTGGTCCTGGCGGTCCAGAGTTTGGTCCCGGTGGTCCAGAGTTTGGTCCCGGTGGTCCTGGTCGTCCAGAGTTTGGTCCCGGTGGTCCTGGCTTTGGTCCCGGTGGTCCAGAGTTTGGTCCCGGTGGTCCAGAGTTTGGTCCCGGTGGTCCAGAGTTTGGTCCCGGTCGTCCAGAGTTGGGTACTCGTCCAGCGTTGGAGCGTTCCGGACCAGGAGTGCCGGGTGCAGGTAGCGGTTCGGGGCGTGGAGGAGCCCCCGAAAGTGGTGGTCGGCCCGAACGTCGACCAGGGCAAGGTGTTGGACCGAGAGGGGAGCGTTTGAATCAGGATCTTGGACGCAACGCTGGGCAGCGTGACAATCGACCGATTCCGCGGCCACGACCCGATGGGCAGAGACCCGAT
>JAPKCI010000263.1 GCA_028823035.1 Rubripirellula sp. | reverse complement strand
ATGCCTAATCCACGCCGCCAACGTTCATTCTGAGCCAGGATCAAACCCTTCAATTTTATATCGATTCACCAGTGCCGCCGAAGCGTCACCGGGAAAAATCAAGTTTAAACCGAAAGCTGATTCTGCTCCGGGGTCTTCGGTTAAAGACCCCAGCGATTCGCCATTTAGTTTTGTGCTGCATGACGAGCCACAAGTGACTCATTCAATACAACCAAATAGCAACCTCGCACTGCTGAACTCAACAGAAGTTTCATCACCAAATTGTCAAAGATCGGTTAACCACGGGGTTCGATAACTCCACCAGTCTTTCAATGAAAGAAGGCGGTCGAGGTGGCCCGGGGTTCGTCCCATAATATCTGGGACAGTGGGTTTTTCGTCAACTAGCCAAAGCTTGAAAAGTTGGAAAACTTTTGGGCCAGAACCAGTCGTGTGACCTGCCCTGAAACTCCTAAGAGCTTGGCTGCCACACGAGCGAGGCGGAAAGATAGTGGTCCTTCCGCCCAATGACAAGAGCCGTTTGCGATTTTCTAATCGAAAATCCTCAATCAACTCCTGTCAGAGATCCTATCGGTCGCTTTCCTACATCGGAAATAGCTGCAAACCCAATGTTTTGTCCAATATGCAAGTGCGGCGTGGACATTCCGCCGATCGGAAAAACTTTGCCGACTTTGATGGGCGAGAGTCTGCCCCACAGGGATTCTTGTTCCCATTTTCGCCCCAACTTCCTGGCTGAACCTTCTGGGAACGGAAAGTGGCACCCCAAGTCCGTACCGAGGCAAGAATTGGCCGTTTGAAGCTCGGAACGTCTGAACCTCGGTGGCGGCAAGCTGAGTCTCGGTGGCGGTAAGCTGAGTCTCGGTGGCGGTAAGCTGAGTCTCGGTGGCGGTAAAGAAGGCGGCAAAGAAGAGGGGTTATCGCAATTCGCTGGCCGAATTCAGAGCTGCGTACAGTTGCTGGCCGAGGATTGTCAGCAATCTGGCGTCGATACTCAGTCTTTGAAAGACCGCGTTACTTGGTGGTTCCAAATTGTTGCAACCGATGGAGGACCAACCCGAGCGGCTGCAGAGGTAATTGGCAATGGCAACGCAGCAAATTGCCTCTGCGTGGGGACTATCCAGGGTGTTGTCGGCATGGTGGTGGTGTCGTGCGACGGCTTGGATCTCTTCCGACATGCCCCATTGTCTCAAAATTGCCTCTCCGAGTTCCCCGTGGTCCCAGCCGAGCAACTCTCGCTCGACTGCGTGGGTGGGAGACAGGTTGTCAACCTGCGCGACTACCTTTTTGAACGCGTCTACCCCGAGTCGCTCGCTTGCGCAGATACCAATGTCGTGCATGGCACCCGCGATAAAGATGAGTCCGGGATCACCGCTGCCACTGCTCCGGGAAATCATGGATGCAACGGCGGCCACCGCCATGCTGTGGCTCCACAGCGATTCCCGCTTATATATGTCGAGTTCGACATTAGGAAGGAACAACTCGCGGGTGAAGGTGACGACTGCCAGACGAGCAAGTTCATCATGTTCCATGACCCTTTCCGCTTCCATTAGCGATTCGAAGGGCCGGCTCATGTTGAACAGTGGCGTGTTGCACCATCTGAGCAACCGTTCGGCCATCGCTTCATCGGCGTCCAGCCAACGGACCAGAGTGTCGTTGGTGCGGCCCTTGAAGTCTCCAGCAGCAATCAGTCTTCTCGCTCCTAACGGTAGCGTGAAGTCGATTTTTGCATGCTCGATTCGTTGGCTAAGGCAATTCGCCATCGAGGCTGATGTGTTCAGCACGACACAATTCCTGGGACTTTTTCGGGACTTTTTCGGGGCTCGGCAATGGGGTTGTAAACATGTACATCACCCTGAACGCAAGCTCCGGGGGGCAGGTTCGAGGTCGTTGCGCAAATGCGGTACCCAGCGTTGGCCTTAGCGATTGTGATGGTTGTGTGGGCTATTTTGAAACACCTCGCAGGGACATCAGGGGCGACTCGTCCATTGGCTCGTTTGTCGAGTGTTGGCGATTTTGTTCAGGCGTCAGGTTTGAGCGTCCTGGATGATCAAATCCTAAGTTTGGCAGGCTCTGCGGTTTGGGGGTTTGAACGCTGCTGCCCAGCAGGCAGGGTGAGCGTGCCCGGGCTGTTTTTCTGCTGAATGGTGGGTGAAAACGACGATGGTCTTCGATAACCGACCGCTCAGGCCTTTGCGACCAAGGCGGCTTGCCTCAATCACTGTGTTTCGGACATTTTTTAATGAACAAGCCATCGGAAGCTGACAGCGACCACAATGTGGATCGAAAACTCGATTCATTGATCTCGCGGATTCAGTTGCTAGGTGGTGCAGGGAAACGTCCCAAGCAGCAACCACGTCAGGCCGCGGGTGTACCGGTTCAGGAGGTACCAATTGCGGCTGAAAATACTGGAGGCGAATTAGCAGGTGCGGCAGGCCAGCCACAGATTTCCGGTGCGGCAGGCCAGCCACAGATTTCCGGTGCGGCAGGCCAGCCACAGATTTCCGGTGCGGCAGGCCAGCCAGTGATTTCCGGTGCGGCAGGCCAGCCAGTGATTTCCGGTGCGGCAGGCCAGCCACAGGCAGCCCAACCCAAGTCTTTGCCACGTCAGGCCCGCGCCGTCAGATCGGGTAGCCAAAAGTCGGCGGGGCAGATCTCAGGCAGTCTGGTCCCGGCTGGTTTCAAGCCGACGAATGATGAGCCATGGCGACCCGCGGAACCGACGGATATACGATCCGCGGGGGTGAACGAGACGTTGCTCGAAGCAGTCATCTATCGATTCCTGCTCAATATTGGCGAAGCAGAAGGACGTGAGATCGCAGACCAGGTCAAATTGCCCTTCACGATGATTGAGCCGTTGTTGACTCGTTTGAAGATGGAGCAGAGCCTGACCTATAAGAGTACGACGGCAACGCATGATTATGTGCATGTTCTGACAGAATCGGGTCGACGTATTGCTCGAAATCATCTTCAAGACAGCACTTACTATGGCGCTTGCCCAGTGCCACTGCGAGACTACATTGCCAGTGTCAAAATCCAGACGATTGATGGCCAGCATCCACGCAGAGAACATCTGGTCAAGGCATTTCAAGATTTGCTCGTAAATCCAGCCATGCTTGAGAAGCTTGGCCCGGCGCTCGCCAGCGGAAGGGGTATGTTTCTGTTCGGATCTCCTGGTAATGGCAAGACTTCGATCGCCGAACGCATTACGGGAGTTTTTGGAAAGTACGTTTGGATTCCGCGGGCAATGGACATCGATGGCGAAGTGTTGCGGATTTACGATCCCATGTGTCATCGAAGTGTGATGCCGGAATCAAGTGGCGGAATACTCGACAGCGGTAGTTTCGACAAACGATGGGTTCGCATTGAACGTCCCACCATCATCGCCGGCGGGGAACTGACGATGGACATGCTGGAGGTTCAATGTAGTGCCGAAACCAACATTAGTGAGGCGCCTCTGCAAGTCAAAAGCAATTGTGGAACGCTGGTGATTGATGATTTTGGTCGCCAGAGAATGAGAGTGGATGAATTGCTGAATCGGTGGATCGTGCCACTCGAAAAACGTTATGATTTTCTCACCATGGCAAGTGGTAAGAAGATTCAAGTTCCTTTCAATCAAATGGTTGTTTTTAGCACTAATCTAGAGCCTCGTGATCTCGTTGATGATGCGTTCCTGCGGCGGATTCCGTACAAAATTGAAGCGATAGACCCGAGTGAAGCCGATTTTCGGTCGCTGTTTGAAGTCATCTGCAACAACGTCGGGATTCCATTCAGGGCAAGTGCGATTGATTACCTCATCGAGACCCATTACCGGGCAGTTGGGAGGCCCATGCGAATGTGTCAGCCGAGGGACTTGTTGCTGCAGGTGAAGAACTATTGCGTTTACAACGAATTTGAGCCAGAGCTCAGAAACGAGTACTTCGATTTTGCGTGCGAGAATTACTTCTCTGTGATGTAAATTACTGATGTAAATTACTTTTTGTGATGTAATCGGGGCGTTCTTGCCGTAACCGAAAGGGCTTTGCGTCTTACCGTGCGGCCTGTGACTGCATCTGCTTTTCCCTGCCGCGTTTTGTCGTTCCCTGCCGGAACATCGCGTGAAGTCCCCTCTCGGGTCTCTCTTTTGGCCTGTCTGGTGGGTGGGGCTGGTCTCGATAGGTCAGGGTTCCCCACAGGCGAGCCGTATCGGTGCTTCAACGAGTCACATGGTCTGTGCCGTCTCTCGGAGCCTTTTTTCCGGGACTTGATGACAGGCCGCTGCGCAGGGGATGTGCCACCTGCCTGGTCGTGAGCGATCTGGAAATGCGATTTAAACTCAGGGGCTTGCTGGCCGACAGTGTTGACGTTGTGGGCAGCCTCCGCCGCTCTGTCATGTCTTGATCAGCGATAGTATTAGCCAAACGCTGTGCAGATCTACACGTCATCTGGAGTACCGAGGCGTGCTGAGACGGAATATTGCCAGCAGAGCAGGTTTTTCATGCGACGGCATCTGCTTGGGTTAGCAGCCGTCCCGTTTCGCTCTAGACTGTGGGCTGATCGGCCGCCCGTTGCGCGGGCGAGTGCTAGTCGCGGAACAAGTGGTGGATCCGCTTATGTCCAATTTTCCTGTTTTCGACCCGGCTTCACCGCAGGCAGAAGCGATTCGCGATTTGTTTGTGCAAGTGCTCTGGATAAGCGGTGGTATTTTCGCCATCGTTGCTGGTTTGATCTGCATCGCGATATGGAAGTTCCGTTCCAACGAAACTTTGCCGACTCAGGATTTTGGTAGCCATCGGAAAGAAATCGCTTGGATTGTGGCTCCAGTGATTGTGGTTCTCTGGATAGCGGCGATCAGTGCCAAGCTGGTGCTGACTTACAATGCGGTTCCACAAGCGCATCCGCCGGGGCAGCAGGATGCGGATCTGATCGTTACCGGTCACCAATGGTGGTGGCAGGTTGATTACGCCGGAACCGACATCGTCTCGGCCAATGAAATTCACATACCAACGGGTAAGCGATTGCGGGTGAAACTTTCTTCGGCTGACGTGATTCATTCTTTCTGGGTAGCCCGTTTGGCCAGAAAAATGGATGCGATTCCAGGGCGTGAAAATTTTATCTGGCTGCAAGCTGATAAGGTAGGGACTTATACAGGGCGTTGTGCCGAGTTCTGTGGGACGCAGCATGCGCGGATGAATTTTATCGTTGTTGCACATGAGCCTGAAGACTACGAAAAGTGGTTGGCCGGAGAGAAAACGGTGCCACCAGCACCCACGGATGCGAAGGCATTGGCAGGTCGGTCAACCTTCCTGTCGTTGACCTGTTCTCAGTGCCACGCGATCGCTGGTGTGAGTGCAGATCGGTCGATCGCTCCTGATCTCACGCATCTAGCCAGTCGCCGTGATTTGGCCGCTGGAGTAATCCCCAACACGCCAGAAAACCTCCGCCGTTGGTTGAAGGATCCCGCTGCTTTCAAGCCGGGTTGCAAAATGCCTGATTTTAAACTCACCGAGGCTCAGTTGGATGAGTTGGTAGCTTATCTGGAGACTTTGAAATGAGTGCTTCTTCGGCAGAGGCTTCCGGTGAAACGCCTTCGAAGGACCCGGTTAGCGGTCGCTTACTTTCATGGGTCAGCACTGTTGATCACAAGAAAATCGGGATCCTTTATATTTCCACCGCTCTGGTGTTTCTTGGCATTGGAGGTCTCGAAGCCCTGCTGATTCGGGTTCAGTTGTTGTTTCCGAACAACACGTTTCTGTCTCCGGGTCTGTTCAACCAGATGTTCACCATGCACGGTACGACGATGGTGTTTCTGGTTGGGATGCCGGTGCTGATTGGTTTCCAAAACTACTTCGTGCCTTTGATGATTGGAGCACGTGATGTTGCGTTTCCACGTTTGAACGCGATGAGCTACTGGTTGCTCCCCTTCGGCGGAATACTGCTCTATTTCAGCTTCATGACAGGGCAGGCTCCTGATGCGGGGTGGTTCAGTTACGCACCCCTTTCAACCAAGCCGTACAACCTGATGCCGGCTCAGGATTATTGGATTATCGGTTTGATCTGTTTGGGGATTGGTTCGGTAGCGGCGGCGATCAATATCTTTGTGACGGTACTTCAGTGTCGGGCTCCAGGGATGAGCTTGCAGCGTGTTCCGCTATTTGTCTGGATGAGCCTGATGACGGCGATCCTTACGATTCTGGCGTTACCCGCATTGAACGCCGCGTTGGCGATGCTGATGATTGATCGCTTGTTGGGAGCAGCATTTTTCGAGCCTGCTCGAGGTGGATCCGCGCTGCTTTGGCAGCACTATTTCTGGGTCTTTGGCCATCCGGAAGTTTATATCTTGATCTTGCCAGCTTTTGGCATGATCTCAGAAGTTATCCCGGTGTTTTCGCGTAAGCCAATCTACGGATATGCCTTTGTTGCCGGGTCGAGTGCGGTGATCGTATTGCTCAGTTATGGTGTCTGGGCTCATCATATGTTCGCCGTTGGGCTTGGGATGGGAGCCGACATGTTCTTTGCGGTCGGCACCCTGCTGATTGCTCTGCCGACGGGGCTGAAAATATTCAACTGGACGGCAACCATGTGGGGTGGTTCAATTCGGTTGACCACCTCGATGATGTTCGCGGTCGCTTTTCTGTTGGAGTTTGTGATCGGCGGTTTGACGGGCGTGATGTTTGCTGCCGTGCCCATCGACTGGCAACTTACCGATACTTACTTTGTCGTCGGTCACTTTCATTATGTCCTGATTGGCGGGACTGTTTTTGGCGTCTTCTCGGCGACGTACTACTGGTTCCCGAAGATGACGGGACGGATGCTGAGCGAGCGTTTAGGTAAATGGCAATTGTGGCTGTGGGTATTTGGTTTGAATGCCACTTTTCTTTCCCAGCATGTGTTGGGAGTCATGGGCATGCCGAGGCGAGTTTATACCTATGCAGAACCTGGCTGGATGGCGCTCAATGCGATTGCCGGAGCTGGTGCCGTGGCGATGGCCGCTGGAACCTTGGTGCTGCTGCTCAATGTCTGGGTCAGTCTTCGTAAGGGTGAACGATCGGGTGATAATCCGTGGGGCGGATTCACGTTGGAGTGGGCAACGACTTCACCACCTCCGCCTGAAAACTTTGATGTGATACCCCGTGTTGAGAGTCGTCGCCCAGTTTGGGATCTCGACCACCCTGATTCCGCTGACTCGAAGTTCGAAAAGACACCTGAAGATAACGGTTGGCGGCCAGATAAATCAGTGACCAGCGTTTGGGCTTTTGTTGCATCCGAGGCGATGTTTTTTCTGTTGCTGCTGGTTTCCTACGTGGTTTTCAATACAGATCAAACCGGCGATATTAGGTCTGCGTCAGTGCTTGATGTGGCTCGAACGGGTTTGTTCTCCATAGCCTTGTTGGGAAGCAGTTTTACTTTGTGGAGAGCCGAGTCCTTGCTCAAGGCCGGTAGGATTCCGCAGTTTCGAAGGTGGCTGATGCTAACCATTGTCCTCGGCTCAATCTTCATTGGTGGTCAGGCGATCGAATACTATGGTTTGATCTCCAGTGATGTGACGATTGATGACAACCTTTTTACCGCGACCTTCTTTACCGTGACTGGTTTTCATGGGTTGCATGTCATTGTCGGATTGATCGCGCTTTCCATTCTGTTGGGATTGGCCGTGAAGCAGGATCGAAATGTCCTGAGTGGCACTGCGTTGAAGGCCGTTGGAGTTTACTGGCACTTTGTTGATGTCGTCTGGATCGCTGTGTTCTGCATCATTTACCTCAGGTTTTTGCAATGATCGAGTTGATCGGCGACAAGATTTTGTGGAATTGGTGGTCACCAGTTTGGCTCGTGGCCTTGTTGGTTACCATTGCCTACGGTCGCCGTTTTGGTTGGAAGAACCATGCAAAAACTGCTTGGTTGACGACCGGGTTGGCCGTGCTTGTATTCGCTTTCGTGTCTCCTCTGGGGGTTCTTGCTGACGGTTTCCTGTTTAGCGCTCACATGATTCAGCACTTGTTGCTGTTGTTGGTGGTGCCCTTGTGCCTCGTGTTAAGTCTGCCGGTGGTAAAGAGCGGAGCGTTCCCTCCCGCAGGTGGCTTAAGCCGCTTGCTCTCAAAACCAGTTGTCGGCTGGTTGTTGGGTTTGGGGGCGATGTGGTTCTGGCACGTTCCTGCGTTTTGCAATGCGGCCACGGAGAGTTACGCTATCGGGATCGTGCGGAGTGTTTCTTTTTTGTTGACCGGGATTTTGTTCTGGTGGCCGATTTACTCACCCTCAAAAGAGTCCCGCCTACCGGCAAGCAATGCCGTTGTGTATTTGTTTTCGGCGTGCCTCGGTTGCACTTTGTTGGGTATTTACATCACGTTCACCACGATCACGGTTTGCCCGGCATTTGCCAGTCCTGAGGAACGCCTCGCGATGATGACTGCGTTGTATGATGCGGGAATGACTTCCGCGGTTGACCAGCAATTGGGGGGGCTGCTGATGTGGGTTCCACCCTGCTCGCTTTACGTTTTTGCGATTATCAGCGTGCTTTGCCGATGGTATTCGGTTGATGATACAGAGGCACTCGCTTTACAAGCCAAGACGATGGTGGAGGCTTCTTCATGACGGACGAAAAGGAAATACCAGAGAACGAACCAGCTTTGCCAGTGGTAGGGACGCCGCAGGCGATGGTCAGTTCAAACACAGAGGTCAGTTCAAACACAGAGGTCAGTTCAAACACAGAG
>JAPKCI010000262.1 GCA_028823035.1 Rubripirellula sp. | reverse complement strand
CGCAACCTTGGAAATCATCGGCCAAGGTGTTCGTTCGACTTTTTTGACCCCACGGCAGCAATGCTAGAAAGTCGACTTTTCAGCAGTGTTTAAAGCTCGGCTGAGTATTTTGACCCCACGAGCACAGATGTTCATGCTGCAATCTGACTGGTATTCATGAACGGGCCTCGAGCCAGTCATCCCGAGAGTTTGCGCTGCACACGCTGTGAGTTCATTGCAAAGGAGAGATGATCCGAACTCAAACCACCAGTTACATTCGTTCCTAGAACTTGTCCGCTCAGGACAAAATTTCGTGGATAACATGACCGTGAACATCAGTCAAACGCCGATCAAGGCCATTGTGACGGAACGTCAGACGCTCATGCTCCAAACCGAGCAAGTGCAGAATCGTGGCATTGAGATCGTGAACAGATGAAACGTTCTCAACCGCTTTGAAGCCAAGCTCGTCGGTGGCTCCATAGCTGACTCCGGGTTTGATACCTGCTCCACCAAGCCACGCGGTAAAACCAAACGGATTGTGATCTCGACCCTGAGCTCCTTTCTGAAACATTGGCATGCGTCCAAATTCCGTGCACCAGACAACCAAGGTGTCTTTGAGTAACCCTCTCTGTTTCAAGTCCTTGAACAGTGCAGCCGAGGGTTGGTCCATGATCTCGCCATGGATGTCATACTGCTCCTTGAGTTTTGTATGCCCGTCCCAGTTGAGTTTGCCCCCGCTGGCGTACGCTCCGTTAAATAGCTGAACGACACGCACGCCTTTTTCAATCAGCCGCCTCGCCAAAATACAGTTCCGCGCGTACCCCGCTTTGATCTTGTTCGGTGAATCAGCACCGTAGGCTGCTAAGGTTGCCGGCGACTCTGTTTTTAAATCACTTATTTCTGGAACGGACAATTGCATGCGTGCCGCCAGTTCATAACTGGCAATCCTCGCAGCAAGGGAATCATCGCCGGGATGCTGCTTCAGATGCTCTCGATTCAGTTTTTTAAGTAATTCTCTTGCAGCTAAATCCTTGGCTCCCGCAAAAACTTTGGGAGGGTTCAAGTTTCGGATTGGATTTGAGGAACTGAATGGCGTGCCTTGAAAGACGGCCGGAAGAAATCCCGGTCCCCAATTATTGACACTTGCCTGAGGTACCCCGCGTGGGTCAGGAATGGCGACAAACGCTGGCAGATTTTGATTCTCGGAACCGAGTGCATAAGTCACCCATGCCCCGAGACTTGGAAAACCATCGAGCACGAAACCTGTGGAAAGAAAATTTTCTGCGGGACCATGAGTGTTGGATTTGTTCGTCAATGTATGCACGAAAGCAATGTCATCAACAATTCCTCCAAGGTGTGGAACCATGTCCGAAACCATTTTTCCAGTTTCGCCATAGGGCCGAAACTTGTACTGTGGCCGGGCAAGATTTCCCGAAGGCCCTTGAAAAGTGACTGCGGGTCCTCCTGCCAGAGGTGTCCCGTCCCGCTTTATCAATTCTGGCTTGTAGTCGAATGTCTCAAGTTGACTGCACGCACCAGCACAGAAAATGACAAGGACATTCTTAGCCTTAGGTTCGTTGTGTGGTTGCCTGGGATCATGCGGGTTATTGGGATCAATTAACGGCGCCGCTAAAAGCTGATCGCGCTCAAGTAGATTTGCCAACGCAATCGCACCAGCAGCCGTCCCTGTCTTTGCCAAGAAATCTCGACGCGACAGAAAATGCCGCCCCACGGTACTCAGAATTGTTGATGAGACTCTATTCACGTGATTTCATCCTAAGGCAACATCAAAAATTCGTTGGAATTGAATAACACTCTCGCCAAGGTTGGCAAACCATGTTCTTCAACCACTTGCCCTGCAAGCTGTAGTTCAGTTGCGGTCGGTTTCCGATGGAAAATGCAATGATAGGCATTGACGACATCATCATTCACACTGGCGCCATCCTTGTGCACCCATTCGGAAAAATAGATAGCGGTTTCTGCGATGAACTCACTATTGAACAAATTCAACGCTTGAATGGCTGTGGTTGAACGACTTCGCAGTGGCGCGGGTTGTCCCGCATCGGGGCAATCAAAGGCACCAAACACTGGAACCGGCTCCATCCGAACCTTGTGAGCATAGACCATGCGACGCAGTCCTTTCGCCTCAAACTTTTGCACGGGAGGAAAACCGCTTAATCCCCCACGTGACTTGAAGAAGTCAAATCCCGGACCACCCATTTCGTAGTTCAATTGTCCGCTGACTTGCAGTAACGTGTCCCTGATAACTTCTGCCTCGATGCGCCGCGCTGGATAACGCCACAGCAGGCGGCAGTCTGCATCGACCTCCTTGGCTTGAAGATCAATCCGGTTAGATTGCTGCCAAGTTCTCGATGAGAGAATTCGTTTATGAAGGTGTTTCAATGACCAGTGGTGCTCCATCAAGTCCCGCGCCAACCAATCCAATAACTGAGGATGAGAAGGTTTGGTGCCATTGAGCCCGAAGTCGCTTGACGTTTCCACGAGTCCGGTTCCAAAGTGAAATTGCCAAACGCGATTTACAATCACACGGGCGGTGAGAGGGTTGGATTGTTGAGTCAACCAACGAGCGAGTATCTCGCGTCGTTTGCTCTCGGTTACATCTTCAGGCAAATCAACCGAACCGAACAGTGCGGGGATTCGAGGCCTAACGAGTTCAGTTGGCTGCTCGGGGTCTCCACGTAACAGCAAATGCGTTTGGTCGGGTTCCGTAAGAACCCCGGCATAAACCATTACCCTTTCTTCCAAATCAATCCGCTGCGTTTCCAAATTCTTTAATTCTTGCGCGATGCCGATGAGATCAGTCTTCGCACCAGCGGTTGCGTTCCGCAACCCAGTTGAAGCCTCATCAAACTTTGTGCCAAATGGCAATCTGTCACTCGAACCTGCGACCGTCTTCCAATTTTCTTGTTCGTCCTCAACCTCAATTTCATATCGAATGGGTAAACGATCCTTAAACTTTCCGGTCCGATCTCGTCCCCAAACGATTCGATCGATCGCAACGGGCTTACTGAACTCAAGCTGGACCCAACCTTTCCCCTTTTCGCTGGAAATCCAGCTCCAGTCATTACTCATTCGCCCATCGTTCACGTGTTTTAGCTGATGTTTCCCGGTTTCAGAGTAATTCCCGGACGAAGTGGCCACGACTCCAAGCGATGCGAGTGCAACATTCTTTGTGGTCCCCGCCGCAAAGACCTCCAGTTCATCGATACAAGGCTCGTAACGGTTGTCGTTTGTCGTTGCAAAAGAGGTAAACCGAACCCGCTTCGATCGCACCGCCTGAAAACGCTCAGTATTCCTCCGGAAATTGACAGGAGCCCTTAGCCCCGGTGTAGATCCCGCCTGATCTGTTTCCTGCAACACCAAAACATCTGTTGTGATCCCCGTTCCTGTCTCTCCCCCTCGGAGTAAAAGACGGCTGTTTTTTTGCAGTTGGTATTGGCCGACATTAAGTAGTCCACTCCACAATGGAACGCGTTCGGTTTCACCATGCGATTGACCGCGGACGAAGTATTGGTCGGCCGTTGCGACCTGTTGTTGGTCCTGTGTCGTCTCGAGCATTCCGTCCAAATCGAGAATGAATCGAGCGTCCCGAGTATGAACCCCGCTTCCATGGGCTCCCCACGAAATCCAGATATTAAATCTGCCTTCAACCTTTGGATTGAATGACATGACATTCTGTCCGGGAACATTGTTCCACCATGTGTACCCTTGGCTGAAATTTGGTAAACGGTCGATCGCTCCGAGATCTTCGGCATAGCCTCGCTTTGAACCAGTGGGATTTACCCCGGGTCCATTCGGTTTGACGAAGTGGGTGGTGTGTTGCTCGTCTGCTTCGTCGATAATGAGAGTCCGTCCAGCCAGTGCTATGGGCTCATGCTTCAAGATCGTCGCTTTGAGCTGATCAATTTCTGGCAGCAACGCACGCAACTGAGTTTGCCGAGCCTCGAAGTCTTTATCTTTGATTTCCCGATCACCATAACGAACGCCGGCAAAGAAAGATTGCATGGAATAGTAATCTTCTTGAGTGAGCGGATCGAATTTGTGATCGTGGCAACGCGCGCAACCGAGAGTAAGCCCCAGGAAGGTCGCACTTGTACCGACGATGATCTCGTCTAACGAGTCCTGACGTGCAAGCCGTTTTGATGGTTCGTCTTTCCCAATCTGCCCGGGTAGCAGCACCGGAGCGGCGACAAGGAAACCAGTCGCTGCATCTTCATTGTAAATGTCACCTGCGATTTGCTCTCTGACAAATTGATCATACGGCTTGTCGTTATTGAACGCCCGGATGACGTAATCGCGATACGGCCAAGCATTCGGACGTGCCGTGTTGACTTCAAATCCGTGCGTGTCTGCATACCTGACAATGTCCAACCAGTATTGCCCCAAGCGTTCTCCGTAGCGTTCACTACCTAACACCCCCTCAACGACTTGGTGAAATGATCCGGGGTCGGCTTCAAATGCAGCGGCTTGCTCAATGGAAGGAAGCAATCCATGCATACTGAGATACAGTCGACGCAGGAGAGTTGTGGAATCAGCTCTTGTCGCTAGTTTCAGGCCCGCCTCACGCAATTTTCGCTCTATAAAAAAGTCAACCGGATGAACATTGTCTGAAAGGTTCACGCCGCGGATTTCCTGAAAGGCCCAATGATCACGAGGATCCTGCTGGGAAATTTCGTTAGCAGGGCTATTGGCCCCTGAATCGACCCACTGCTTCAGCATTTCGATTTGCTTCAGAGTCAGGTGCTCTCCCTCGGGTGGCATACGATCAAGCTCATCTGTTGATGCCACACGTTCCAACAACAGACTTTCCTTCGAATCTCCAGGGATCACAGCGGGTCCCGAGTCGCCTCCCGTTTTCAACAGCCGCCCTGCGTCGACTCGCAGACCGGATTCTTGCTTCAGGGGACCATGGCACGCCCAACATTTGTTCTTGAGCAGCGGCTTGATATCGCGTTCGTAGTCGACTTCAGCACACAAAGCTGTCGGCGATAGCAAGAACACAATGAGCGAAATGCGTACGATCGTCATGCTGTTTCTGCAGGCGGGCATCATGGGAGGTGGTGGGAAAATCATGGAGAGCGAATCCGTAGCTACCACTTAACATAATTGAATTCGTAATGCGCCGCCCGACTCAACAACAGTCACTTGTGAATTCACAAGACGGATCACAGCTGCTTGAACCCACTGTCGGCTGGATTCTCTCTCTGTTGAGTCCACTGCTGATGAAATGCTGGTTGTATCTGAAACCCAAGAATGACCCTAAGAGTGGTTTACTGACAACCTAACACCACTGCACCCGATATCACGCCAGTTGCAGTGCAAAGCCGTGTAAAAAGGGGAACACCACCGACTTGTTGGCACCCGAGGTTCGACGACATTCTCGTACCTATTCCCACATCAGCCCCCGACATCGTTCTTTGCCACTAACTTGGCAAGAACTTCCAAAACGCTAAGACGTGATCATCAATTTGGTAGCACTCTTTCCAATTCGCTGGGCGGACAAGCAGAACCGCGTTCATCTTCACGAGAATGCCAAGTGTCAATTACCCCAAAACGGCGAAGCAGACTAGACCGAGCAGCACCAGACCAGCACGACGCATACTGCGTTGCACAGTGGATTACCGAATCGGACGAGCGGGGATTCTTAAACCGTTACTTTGCGCCGCCACTCACAGACAATGAACGCAAGGTTGCTGATCGGGAAGGCTGGATTCCTGAAATCATGTAGAATGCACGAACCAAACCTTGGAAGGATGCAAAATGAAACACAAAATACTCGTTCTGCTGGCGTTTGTGCTGACCGTATCGCCGTTGCTGGCTGACGAAAAGGATCGAATGCTGTTCAAGTTCGACCAGCCGGAATCTGCCAAACCATGGCAGACCGTCAACGATGGCGTGATGGGCGGTCGCTCCGATGGCCGCTTCAAAATCAACGAAGACAAGAAGATGGAATTCTTCGGCACATTGTCGCTGGAGAACAACGGCGGCTTCGCATCAGTGAGAGCACGAGGAGCAAAGCTTGCGATTGAGAAAGGTGATGTAATTGTTGCCCGAATAAAGGGAGATGGTCGGGAGTATAACATCAATCTCTATTCACAGAGAAATAGGTACTCCTACCGACAGTCATTCAAGACAAAGAAAGATGAGTGGATCGAGGTCGAATTCCCGGCAAACAAGTTCGCCGCTACATGGCGAGGTCGGCGTTTCCCCAACGAGAAACTCGATCCCAGCACGCTGACTGGCCTCGGGTTTCTGCTCGGCGATAAGAAAGCCGGGAAATTCAAGCTGGAAGTCGAGTGGATCAAAGTCGAAAAATCTCTTGGTGAGATGTTCAAAGTCCTGTGCGAAGGGAAGTACAAACATCACCTTCAAGGCGTCTGCAGCGACGAGAAGGCTATCTTTTGGTCGTATACCACGACCCTCGTTAAGACTGACATGGAAGGCACGTTGTTGAAGAAGATTCCGGTCGCTAACCACCATGGCGATCTCTGCTTCCATAACGGCAAGCTCTACGTCGCTGTGAATCTCGGCAAGTTCAATGATCCAAAGGGCAACGCCGATTCATGGGTCTACGTCTACGACGCTGAGAGCCTAAAAGAACTGGCTCGACACGAAACGCAGGAAGTCTTCCACGGAGCAGGCGGGATCGGTATTCGGAACGGTCGCTTTTTCGTCGTCGGTGGCCTGCCAGATGGTGTCGAAGAGAACTACGTCTACGAGTATGACGGCGAGTTCAAGTTCTTGAAGAAGCACGTCATCAAGAGCGGCCACACACATCTCGGAATTCAGACTGCAACATTCGCACATGATCGCTGGTGGTTCGGCTGCTACGGCGATCCCAAAATCATGCTGGTGACAGACGCCGACTTCCAGCTGAAAGGTAGATACGAGATCGACTGCTCACTGGGGATCGAAGGCTTGTCAGGTGGTCGCTTACTCGTGGGCGGCGGTCGTTGCGAGAAAGACAAGGGATGCAATGGCACTGTGAAGACGGCATTCCCTGACGCGAAGGCCGGATTCAAGTTTTAAGTCGATACGGAAGACATGGGCAATGCCTGCGAGACAGACTTCTCGGGCATTGAAATATCAGTGCAGAAAAAAAGACATGGATACATTCGGTGACGGTGATTTTGCTGCTTTAGCCATCATGGTATGACTGCTGATTGCCGCCCGAGCAATCCAACTGTTGCTGGTCCCATCTCTCTTGCTTGCGGCGGCATTTCGTCTTCGGAATTAAGCGCCCCGATGGATCAGCAGACTACTGATCGCTGTTGCGTGCGGCTTGTTTGCAAGTTACGCCATTTCTCTACTGACATTTCACCCAGTGCAGCAGTGGATGTATGGGTTTTCCGCTGACCAGCACGGCAAGCTGGCGCTAATCACTTCAGTCGTAAACTACGCTTCATCGATTGCTGTGGCATTCATCGTTGTCGGTTTGGCTCGTAGCTTAAAGAAAAGCCGGGCTGAATAAAGCATCACGCCACCAGCAACTGTCTCCACCCCGGCCCCAAGTGCAAGCAAAAAGAAAGGGAAAAAAGAAAGGGGACAGGCACTTTTCAGCCACTGCTAAATGCTGGCTGAGCAAACGATGCCTGTCCCTTTTTCCTGCCGATCCACAAATCCAGTTCGATCTGGCTTGCCCCGCAAGGATCAAGCTCGGCACCTCGGTAAGCCCTGAACACATGGAAGGGCAGGCTCCACACCTTGAAGCCGTTTCGCTTGAGTATCTTTCTAAAGGTGGTTGATAGGTTGGTTTCCCAGCGGCCTTGTCGAATACGCTCACCCTTGGCGTTGGTCGTTTCAAATTCGGGATTTTGATCTAGGTTTCCAATTTTGTTTAGAACGTACTCGGTACCTTCTGGTTGTTGCTCTCGCTGTTCCAGCAGCGGT
Source organism: Rubripirellula sp. (assembly GCA_028823035.1). Taxonomy (GTDB): domain Bacteria; phylum Planctomycetota; class Planctomycetia; order Pirellulales; family Pirellulaceae; genus Rubripirellula. The sequence continues at coordinate 809 of JAPKCI010000262.1, read as the reverse complement.
GCGAACAGTTCGGAGAACAACGGCACTACCTCGGTACGCTTGTTGCCCTTTGTGAACTTGCGTGTCTTACCCGTTAGCTTCATCCGCAAACGTATTTGATTTGTCTCAAAATTGATGTCGCTGCAACGCAGTACCAAGTAGCTCGGCACTCGATTTCTGCCGTAACGAAGTAGCCAAACCAGTGCGTTCCATTCTTTATCTTCAAGCTCACTACGAAGTGACTTGCGACAGGGGAGAAGCCGCTCAACTTCTTCGGGTGCCTAAGGCTCCGCCTACTTGCCAGACGGACTCAGGGAAACACGAGAGCCGCCGCGACTGTAGCGGTCCAACGGCTCGTTCCAGTTGCGGTGCCGAAGAAAGGGGACAAATCAGCCGAGTCCTGGCCATCTTTCTCACGGGTATCTCAATTTGAAACCGGATCACGCCTAAACGGACTCGAGCGGCAATCTGAAACGATCTTCGCCAAACAGAATATTCTATAAGAAAAGTGGTTGATCGTGAAGAATATGGAACCAGCTTCAGATTTCGGCACGCTGATTGCATCTGAGTGAAGTTCGTGTGGCGAGCCCATTGGGTTTCCCAAAACTTCAACAAACATCTAATCGACTGAGCCGAAATAATGATTACCAAAATCGCAATTGCCCTGTTCTTGATCAACCTTGCTCTCTTCGGCGGACCCAATGCCGAAGCAGAGGAATTCATCAAGCTCGGTGATATCAAAGGCGAAGCAACTGACAATGACCACAAGGATTGGATCAAGCTCGGTGATATCAAAGGCGAAGCAACTGACAATGACCACAAGGATTGGA
>JAPKCI010000261.1 GCA_028823035.1 Rubripirellula sp. | reverse complement strand
CACTGAATCACGAGAGAGTACCTGACGGGAAACAGAAACGCCACTTGCTGCGTGCCATAGACCGATCACGTCCAAGCTTGCCATTGCGTTCGGTGTTGCGAGTCATACGTCTTTCGCAGTCCCGGTACCATGCCTGGACTCACAAGGAGCAATGTGAGTTGAACGACAGCCCGTCCTGTCCTCAAAACATGCCGCATCAACTCACGCTCGACGAAGTGGCCACAATTGAGGACTTCGTGACTGGCGATGAATACCGCCACGTTCCAACCGGAACTCTGGCCATCCTCGCTCAACGGTTGGGCAAGGTGTTCGCCTCCGCAAGCACGTGGCGTCGCTTGGTCAACATTCACAAATGGCGGCGAACAAGGCAACGCGTGCATCCTGCGAAACCGAAGGTTGGCATCCGAGCATCCAAGTCCAACGAGATTTGGCACATCGACACTTCGGTGGTCCGGTTGCTTGACGGTAGCAAAGCCTATCTGCACGCGGTGATCGATAACTACTCACGCCGCATTCTGTCGTGGAAGGTATCTCCAACATTCCACCCCGTGGCAACGGCAGAGATCCTACTGTTCGTATCAAAGGGTGTTGTTGATTGCAAACCAATGTTACTGGCCGACGGTGGAGTTGAAAACTTCAATGGTGCGGTCGATGAACTCGTCGATACGGGACTGCTCAATCGCGTGGGGTCAAAAATCTCGACCGACGTTCAATCACCGATAATAGCGGGGTTTCCTGGCTTACTATACACGCATCTCAGCCGAGCTAGAGCCCAATCGACGTCCGCACTATCGGCACAACAGCTAGCACCGGAACTGGCTCGATCGAGTTCATGTCATCCCGCGCTTCTGTGATTGAAAAGCTACATCGGATCTATCGAACTGCTGAATCGCCTGCATGGAAATGCAATTGTACGCAAACGAAGGGTAACCAAACGTGAAGCGATGTAGAATTTTCTAATTCAGTTCTTTTTCGTTGAAACCTGCTGGCTGGCTATTCAAAGTGGTGGCTGAACCATTGTTTCCGTCAAGCAAAAAATTTCCATGCATGATTCGTTCCTTCGAAAGATTCTTCTTTTGTTGCTCTGTGTTTGGACGAATATGGTCTACGCCGACCAAACGTTCGACGCTGCCAGTTTCATGCATCTGTCGATCGATTGCAGCAAACCAACAAGGGGTCTGATTGAAGCTAAGGTGACCATACCTGTTGCTGCGACTTCGAGGGGAAGAAAGATATCGCTCTGGTATCCGAAATGGGTGCCCGGATCACACGGGCCAGGTGGACCGATTGCGAACATTGCTGGACTGCAAATTCATGATGTCGATGGAGAACGTTTGAACTGGAGGCGGGCGCCGGGTGAGGTTTACCGTTTGGAAGTAGACGCTCCCCGTGGAACGAAAGAACTACACGTTTCGCTGCGCTACGTCGCCAACCAGCCAACAACGACTTCTTTCGGGCACGACTGCTTTTTTTCTGGAACGATCGGAGTGGTGAACCCAAGTTGCTTGCTGCTCTACCCGGACGGGGTTGATATCGATGAACAGAAGATTGGCGTGAGTGTGCGACTTCCCGATCAGTGGCAAGTCGCCTCTGCACTAGCAACGTCTGAGAACGATGTGAATTCAGAGAATGTGCGTTCGTTCCAACCTGTCAACCTGCGCACACTCGTTGACAGTCCCATGATGCTCGGCCAGTACTACCGCAGCTTTGATCTGGTCCCGACCACTTCCCACTCTCCTCCACACACGCTTCATGTCTTCTCCGACAATGAAGCTGCAGAAAGCATCAGCGACAAGGTCGTCAAGAAGTATGCTGAAATGGTGAAACAGACGTCCTATCTGATCGGATCTCATCCATTCGACCGCTTTGACATCTTACTTGGTGTTACTGATTCATTGCCCAAGAATGGGCTCGAGCATTCGCGGTCAACCTTCAACATTCTGCCACCTTCTTCATTGAAATCGCTGAGTTCGCTCAAGGGTTGGGATCGTCTTTTGGTTCCACATGAATACCTCCACGCCTGGTGTGGCAAGTATCGGAGGCCCGACGGGATGTTGACAAGCGATTTCCATACTCCGAAAGACACCGAATTGCTTTGGGTCTACGAGGGACTCACTCAGTATCTGGGAGAGTTGGTAGAAGCAAGAAGCGGATTGATGGGTCATGACGAGTTCAAGAACCGGCTTTTGGTGGAACTTCGAAATGCGATGAACCAGCAAGGCCGACAATGGAGGACACTGGCGGATACAGCATCCGCATCGCATATCCTTCGAGCAGCGAGCCCCAGTTGGGGTGGTTTAAGACGCAGCCAGGATTACTACATGGAGGGAATGCTGTTTTGGTTGGAGGCCGATGCGAGAATACGGCATCTGACAAACGGCAAGAAATCCCTAGATGATTTTTGTCACTCCTTCTTCAAGGCTAAACGATCGGTGAAGCAACCGGCTTCCTTCGATCGCAGCGAAATTGTCAAGCAACTTCAGTCCGTGGCACGGTTTGATTGGGATGGTCTAATAGCCCGCCGGATAGAATCGTTTCAACAGCAATTTGATCCCGAAGTCGCGAGTCTTCTGGGCTATCGATTTGAGACAATCAGCGAGAAACCGAATATCCCAGCTAAGACATTTCGGCAGAGATCGGGGATTGATCTACTCGATTCTCTTGGACTTTCCATCTCACCCTCAGGCGACATTCGAAACGTGTTGCTGGATAGCCCTGCGGACAAGGCGATGTTGGCTCCTCAACAAAGTATTATCGCTGTAGGCGATTACAAATGGAGCGAAAATCGCATGTTGGATTCGGTCAAGAAGTCAGTAAATGGGGATCCAATCAAACTGTTGATTTCCGATCATGACCGAATCAAGCCCGTGCAGATCCAATACTATCGTGGTCTTGTGTATTGGAATCTCGCTCGAGAAAAATCTAAAAAAGATTGGTTGTCCGAAATCCTGGCGCCAAGATCCAAATAAAGCGAAACGTCTGGGAAAGAAAAGGGGACGGAAGTCGATTTCGAGCTAGATGCTCGACTTTTGTCTGGCCGAAGTTCGGATCGTCGACCAGAGTCCTAGTCGATCACCTCGGTCCAATTCCCATCTTCCAAAGAACGATCACGTATAATGCTTCAACGCACGGTATGCATTTCCTTTCCCAACACCGGATCGTTGTCCCTGATGACTCAATCCGGGGAACGCCGGAGCAATCAGAAACGACCCCCGTGCCGCTACCTCACCAAATCTTTGTGAGTGATGGACTTGATATAGGCGATTGCTTCCATGACGCTCAGGTCGCCGGATTTGTCTTTGTCGGTGCGACGAAAAACATTGTCGATGTGGTTGCCGCTGGTGCAAATGACTTTGAATTCTTCAAGCGACAATTTTTCGTTGTTATTGTTATCCGCGCTGGCTATCCACTCGGCTGGAGTCTTGCGCGACAGAGTCCACCAGGCGACGTCTTTTAAGCTTTGCATAAACTCTTTCTGGTTCAGCATGCCGTCACCGTCTTTGTCGTTCTTACGAAAACTATCCGGACCATGTTTGGGTGAGTGGTAGACGAACCGAGAGAATTCGACATAACTGACCTTGCCGTCCTGATCCGCGTCGACTTCGGTCAATAGTTCACGTTCGGACATGGCCAGACGTTTGTCACCAAGCGGCATTGTTTCCCCAATGGGCTGAGTGAAGAGAATACTCTTGATGCTTCCATTTTTTTCAACCCTGGCTTTGACACCATAGCCCGGGACTGGATGGTGATCCGCCTTATCAGGCATGCCGACGTACTGGATCTGGCTCTTCTGGCTAATGACAAGACTGCGAAGATACTCACCGCTTTGCAGCACTTGGAACTGATCGGCATGAGCTGACTTCAGCACTCCCACCACAACGAGGCTGTCCGGACCCTTGCTATTGCTTTGCGCGTAAAGTGGAGCAGAAAGGAAGAGCGTCAAAAGCGAGTAAATCAATGGTCGCATGGTAAGGCCGATTCAAAAGAAGTATCAGGAATGTTGGCTATTTTTTTTCATTCGTAACCGTAAACGGGGGGGGACTCGACGTTGATGTCACTCGCTCACGCTTTGGGTGACCTCATGTCATGCAAAGACATTCATCACGGGTTTCTGCTTGTCGCCTACCGTAAAGGGTCTTCCACTGGGTGAAACGGCTTCGGTCGAAAGTGGCAATCCCATCGCCCAGCCGATGGTGGCGTGGAAATTGCCGATCGTGACTTCGTCTTCATCGACGTACCCGCCATCATCGTCGCTGGCGCCATGGACGTAACCTTGTTTGACGCCCGCGCCGGCGAGCACGGTGGAAAAGCAGACAGGATGATGCCCGCGACCGTTGCCGTCGAACTTCGGTTTGCGACCAAACTCAGTCGAAACAACCACTAGCGTGTCGTCCAACATTCCCTGGCTCTCCAAGTCTCGCAGTAGTGCCGTGAATGCTTGATCGAATACCGGCGTCAGTTCAACGATGTCGTCTTCCAAATTTTTGTGCATGTCCCATCCTTCGTGAGCAACTTCGACGAACCTAACGCCAGATTGCACAAGTCGTCGCGCGAGCAGGCAGCCTTGTCCAAACCGTGAACTGCCATAAGATTCACGAACGCTTACCGATTCTTGTTTCAGGTCAAAAGCATCCAGCTCGCTGCTCTTCATTAGCGCGACCGCGTCATCGTAAAAACCGTTGTAGGCATGGACTTGCTTGTCCGGATAACGCTTGCGAAAATCCGAATCAAGCGCGTTTAGGAGCTGTGTTCTCCGCAACATCAAGTGGTCACCCGTCAAAGCTTCGATGTTGCCGATGCCCGCATTTGGTTCACCGATTGCCAGTGGAGCGTGACTGCTGGAAAAGAATCCGTTGCCTCGATCGCTGCGTCGATTGATACAAGCGGTACTTGGAATCTGCGCGTGGCTGCGGCCGAGATAATGCTGCGCCCACGCACCAATGTTTGGATGCAGCACCGTCCCGCGACCCGCATAACCGGTTCGCATCACGTATTTCGCTGGGCCGTGCACGCCGACTTCCGCGGTCATCGATCGGAGGACACAGAGTCGATTCGCGAGCTTGGCTGTTTCTGGTAAGTACTCGGTGACTTGAAAATCGGCTGAAGTGTTAATCGGCCTCCCCGGACCGTTCCCTTTTTTGGGATCAAACGTGTCAATGTGGCTCATTCCGCCATTCAACTGTAAAACGATGACACGTTTGGCGGATCCGAAACCCGGACCGTTCGTCGGGATCACATCGGCGTCTTCGGCAAGCGAACGCCCGGTCGTCAAAATGTTCAGTCCAAACGCCGTCGCCGCCATCCGCTGCACGAACTGTCGCCGAGACGCCAAATCAAATTTCAAGAGTGGATCTTCCATCGTTATCGGTCCTGAATATCGTTACTGAACAAAAATGAACTCGCGACTGTTCAGCAACGCCCACGCAATGTCGCTGATTCCCATTCGTAATTCAAACACTCGATCGCAAATTTGTTTTTCGCTATCACTTGGACTTCGTGTCAAGAAACTGCGATACAGGTAATTCACCTTGTCCGCATGTTGACTGCGAAGGGCGGCCTGCTGCATGACTAGAGAATCATCGCCGATCACTGTTTCCGCCGCTTCACCGTTCATCATTGCCAGCGATTCTGTTATGCCACCCTCGGTAGCCGAATCATCTGCAATGTTGCGATCCGACTGGCCCGCGATTCTCAACCAGTGGCTCGGTTTTTCGGGCTGCGTCAACTCGCTGGCTCGGTTCCACTTGATGCCCCTGTAATTACCGTTGGAAAAGAACAGACCGCGACCTCCTGCCTGTGCCTTCTCCTTGGTAACGCCACGTTTCATGAGCACATCGCGAGCGTGCGCGAAAACCTGTTCGCGTTTTGCGTCGTCCCACCCTTTTCGATCCTTTGGAACCTCAAAAGACGGAATCACAAGCTCGGCAAATTCATCTCCATGATCGCGAACATAATTCTCTCGTTCGGTTCCAAAATTCAAAACCACCATCGAATCCCAAGCTTGCTCGGCCGTCATCCGCCTGAGCAGTGGTCCTGGAAATCGAAACGGAATACCCTCGGCTGGAGTCTTACAGGCTTGGCGTCGATAAATGTTGGTCCTCAGCAGCACCCTTTGAAATTCACGAAGGTCAAAATCGACCGCGCACATCAACGTGCTCAAGAATGTTAAGAGCTCTGGATTGGTAGCAAGGTCTCTTTGATCCAAATCAGTGATCGGTTCTTGAACGGCCGCTCCAAAGAATCGTTTCCACATTCTGTTGGCAATTGCCGATGCAAATCGTGGGTTTCCTTTGGATGTCATCCAGCTCGAAAATTGTTTTCGATGTGTCTGGGGAGAGTCTGTTTTGGCAGCAACCGGCACGGTGGGCGTGTCTTCCCAAGTGATGAACTCGGGCTTGACTTGGATGCCCGGCAATTCATCGTCGTACTGATAGTCGTCGGGATACTTCAGTGAGCGGCCTTTTTCAAAAACGACTCTTGATAAGTTTGGCTGCAAGAGAGTCACCAAGGCAGCTTTGCCGAACTCTTTGGTGGCGATTGCTTTGGCTGGCTTGCGGCTGTCATCTCTATCGAATCGTGTCGATCCAAAGAAGGCCGCCATTTTGTAGAAGTCATCTTGAGACCAATCGGCGAACGGATGATCGTGACATTGTGCACATGCGACATTCGCGCCCATGAATGTGGTCAAGGTGTTGGAAAGACTATCCAGAGGCATCCCGGCATCGCGAAGCAAATAGCCCGCTGCGCCGTTGTTTCCGAAAGCACCCTCAGCCGTCATCATCTCGTCGACCATCGCGTCCCAAGGCCGATTATCCCGAATCTGTTTTTTGAGCCAACTTTGGTAAGAGTGCGTCGCTCCGACTCGATAGAACCCCTCCGAGATTCGCAACATGTCGGCAAAGTAGTTGAACAGATGCGAACGGTGACCCGGCGAATCAAGCAACTCGTCAATCAACTTGTTCAATCGCTCGGGATCTTCAATCGAAAGATAGCGTTCCATTTCGTCAGCGGTTGGAATGCGACCGATTACGTCCAGATAGACACGTCTGAGCAAAACCAATTCGTTCGCCGCCGGCGTAGCCGTTTGGTTATGTTTTTTCAGATTGGCGACAACAAGCGCATCAATCTTGCTGGCCGCGATAAAGACCTGTTCATTCGTGATCCGTCGCTCGACGGGTTCAACTGCGGGACTCTGTGCAACCTCTGACTGTTTATTTTCTTTCGCTCTCAATTCGCGTCGCTCGGCAAGCCGTTCCTGCCGACTCTGCGTCGGCTTCTCCTTCTCTTTCCTTTTCTGGCCGTCATCGCTAAACGCTGGAGAGCACAGGAAACAAAGAGCGAGCAGCAAGACTGATGCCGATGGGCTACATTGCAGTTTGGGGTGATGTTTTTTCATGCTTTGGGCTTGTTGATTGGCAGACGGATTTCCAACCGTTATTTCGAATTAAAGTTGGCCGGGAACGCTGTGCAATAGCAAGTTTTCAAATTCTTCGTCACTCAACGGCTCGTCGAAACTCGCAACCTCATCAAGGCGACCTTCCCACAGATGGTTTCCTCGCCAGTTGGCTCCGAAATACATCGGTTCGCCAGTTGAATCTGCTAGCGACGAAAACGGTTTTGAATCAATCATTTCGCCGTTACCTAACAGTTTTAGTATCTCGCCGTCATATGTCACAGCAAAGTGGTGCCACTTCTTCAAATCGATCGGTTCTTTCGCCACACACTTCATCACCTCACCATGTTCGCCCCTGACACTGATTTTAATTCACCCGGTTTTGTCATCAAGCATCCATTCGAAGCAGCCTTTTTTCTTTGTCAGGTTTGTTGCCAACACTGCATTCTTCGCTCACCCTTCCGCGTAAACCCATGCCAACATTGTATATGCAATTCAGCTTTGAGTTACTAGGTAATAACGCTAGATGGCCAAAGGTTACCCATCAATCTCGCGTGCAAACGTTCGACCGCTCTTCGGTGCTCCACAAATTGATTTGGTTTGGTTGGCAGTATGAAAACAAATTCGGCGGGTGCGAAAAAGGCTCTTTCGATCGCTCCTGAACGACATCACCCTCCTTGGGGTTCGCTGCGTAGAACGAGAAGATCTCATCAAAATACTGAAAAGCCATGAAAACGTGACTGCCGTTTTTCACCTCGACGTAACGACGGTTCATTTTCAGTTCCTTCATTTTGTCTACCCACTTCCGTGTTTCACTAACCGATACCAATCGATCCGTGTCTCCTTGGATGACGAACATGGGGAAACCTTGGCAGCGACATTCATTCAGAAGCAGATCAGGGTTCTGCACCTGACGATCTGAGTTCCGCAAAAGGCTGTAGAGAGAAAGTGGCGGATTGTTAACAAAGAGACGTGGTTTTCAAGGTTTGGCACTGTTGTTGCGACTGCATGAAAACGTACGGCCAGCTCATCGGGTCGCGTAACGAATCAAAAACGATCTTATCGACAGAGACACAATCAGGACTACTAACTTTGCAATCCCACTTGTCTTGACCAGTTTGGTTCTTATGGTGGCACCAATGCTGCATCTGCTGTCTTTGTGAAGCTCGTCGATATCAAAGGTGAAGTTCAGAACTTCGATGACCTCAAAGGTGAAGCGACAGATGAAGATCTCTACCGCGGTGACATCAAAGGTAAAGCAACAGCTACCAAAGGCGTGGGGTCAAAAAACTGTGCTGACGTCGAAACACCGCTGAGAACGAGGTTTCCTCGGCGTACAGGTCACGCAT
>JAPKCI010000051.1 GCA_028823035.1 Rubripirellula sp. | reverse complement strand
AATACCCAATACCCAATACCCAATACCCAATACCCAATACCCAATACCCAATACCCAATACCATCTGGGCGAAATGCCCACCCATAACTTGTGAGATCCCACCGCGTGACACTGAACAAGGTATTCAAGATGCTAAACCGCTCCGCACTCGCCCTATTTTGCCTAACAGGCATGCTGTCGACATTGACAGCGCAGGATTCTGATTCTCGGTATGAAGTGAAACTGCTGACGGTCGACGCCAATGAGGGCATCGCCGCTGGCGACGTTGACGGCGACGGCAAACTCGATCTGGTGGCAGGTCGTAATTGGTATCGGGGTGGTGACTGGGCACCTCGACCGCTTCGAAACATCGCCGATTGGAATGGCTATGTAGAGAGCAACGGAGATTATCTGTTTGACGTTAATGGTGACGGTCGGCTGGATGTGATTGCAGGGTCATTCAAACCCACTGAGATCCATTGGTATGAAAATCCCGGCAAAGAAGCCCTGCGTCTTGGAAAGCACTGGCCGCAACATCTGCTGGTTGATACGGGGAACACCTGCAATGAAGGGCAACTGCTGCAAGACATTGACGGTGATGGCCGCCCCGAATGGATTGTGAACAGTTGGTTAAAAGACGTTCCCACTGTGATCTGGCGGCTTGTTGACAAACCCAAACAAGAAGCTGATGCGACCACCGTTGGAAAGAAAAAAGGTACTGTCGATGCGATCTACGAGATGAAGCCGCATCAACTCGGGGAAAAAGGGAATGGTCACGGCTTGGCGGTTGGCGATATCAGTGGCGATGGCTTGGCCGATCTGTTGGTAGGCCAAGGCTGGTACGAACAGCCCAGTGAAAATGCTTGGGGACAGCCTTGGAAATTCCACCGCGACTGGGACCTGCATGCAAGCTTGCCGATGATTGTCGCTGATCTTGATCAGGATGGTGACGGAGACCTGATTTTCGGAAAGGGACACGATTATGGATTGCTCTGGTGGCAGAATCAGGGTGCCGATGCATCAGGAAAGATCTCGTGGAAAGAGCACGAAATCGATCGCACCTACAGCCAACCGCACACCTTGGCCTGGTCAGACATTGACGGTGATGGTGAATCAGAGCTGATCACCGGGAAACGATACTACGGTCACAACGGTGGTGATCCTGGCGGCAAAGAGATGCCTTGTCTTTACTACTATGACTGGGACGCCAAGAAGCAGGAATTCCAGCGATATACTATCGAAGAAGGGCATGTCGGATGCGGGTTGCAAATCGTCACCACCGACCTGAACGGTGATAAGAAATGTGATGTCGCAGTTGCAGGCAAGAGTGGCACTTATCTTCTGCTCGCGAAATGAGTGGACAAGCCACACCGCCACCGTTGGACCTCACTCTACGTCAAGCTCAGGCTGAGGTGGATCAGTGGATCCGTACGATCGGCGTCCGCTACTTCAACGAGATGACCAACCTTGCCCAACTTGTGGAAGAAGTAGGAGAAGTTGCCCGGATCCTATCCCGCACCGTCGGTGAACAATCAAGTAAACCAGGTGAATCCCCTGGTGAACTGGCCGACGAACTGGCCGACGTCCTGTTTGTCACCATTTGTCTGGCCAATCAGTCCGGCATCGATTTGACCGATGCACTGCACAGGAACCTGGACAAGAAAACCAAACGAGATGCCACTCGGCATCTGCAAAACAAGAAACTCTAACCTCGCGGAGACGCCCCATGCTACGCAAGACCATCTGCCCGTTGATCCTGTTGCTACTGACCGGCACCCTTTGCGCCGCAGATCCGCAAATTCTTTTCGATGGCAAAACGACAGATCAATGGGAATTCCGGGAAGGTGCGTGGGTCATCGAGGCTGATGGAAGTCTTTGCTGCCGGATGGAGGAAGTGAAAGCGAAAAACGAAACGAAACGTCAACGCGGCATGGGCTACATCTGGACTCGGCAGACCTATGGCGATTTTGAATTACAGCTCCAATACAAACTGTCAGAATCAGCCAACAGTGGAGTCTTCTATCGATCCGACCCCAACGACCCCGTCCAAAAAGGATTTGAAATTCAACTGCTGGATGACGAAGGCTTCCAAAAAGTCAAAGGAAAGAAAGATGGCAAGAACCTGAACGGATCAGTCTACGATGCGCAAGCGGCAAGCTCGAATTCAGCGAAACCGGTTGGTCAGTGGAATCGACTGAAACTGACTTGCCGAGGCCCACTTGTAAAAGTCGAGATCAACGGCGTCGTCGTCAATGAGGCGAACCTTGATCGTTGGGAAACGCCAAGGAAAAATCCTGACGGATCAGCGAACAAATTTAAAACCGCACTGAAGGACCTGCCCCGAAAGGGTCAAATCGGATTTCAAAATCACGGTCAGTTTGTCTGGTTCAAGGATGTATCGATCCGGCCACTCTAAGAGTTGTCAGCTACTTCAGGAGATCCTGAGAAACTGTTGGCCTGATAATCCATGTAATTTTCTTCCTGACACGTGCACGCTTCCTCAATGAACGTTGAATCAAGCCCAAGGTCGTTCAGTAATAGACGACTGCTGATTCGGCTTGATTCATAAATCACAGGCAAGCCGCTGCCGGGATGAGTACCACCACCCACCAGATAGACACCATCGAGTTCTTCGAAGCGATTGTGTGGACGCTTGTGGAGCATTTGCCCGAGATTGTGGGCCAAATTGAACGTTGCCCCTCGGTAGATGGCGTACTTGCTCTCCCAGTCTGCCGGCGTGATCCGGTGCTCAACACGAATGCGATCACGAACGTCACCAAGTCCGATAGCAGACAATCGATCGAGCGTCAGTTCACGGAACCGGTCTGATTCGACTGACCAGTCAACATTTGGATGCTGGTGCGTAACAGGGACCAGAACGTACAGCGAACTCTGCCCCCGCGGCGCGAGAGAATCATCCGTGACACTTGCATTCTGAACATAGAATGATGGATCGCTACTCAGTACGTGCTGGCGTTCGATCTCATCGAGATTTCGCTCGTACTCGCTGCTGATGTGGATGTTGTGATGCGGCAAATCTTGGTAGAGACCATCGATTCCCAGATATAACATGAAGGTACTGCAGGAGTATTTTTTCTCAGCCAGCTTCTTGTCGCTCCACCGGCGCCGCAATTTGTTCGGAATGGTCTTCGTCATCCAGTCAGCAAAGTCAGCGTTGACAACAAATGCATCCGCTTTGTAAGTCCCCTGCTCAGTCTGCAATGCCGTCAGTCGTCGCCCCTTCATCTCGACCGCTGTCACAGGTTCGGAAAGTCGAATTTTCACACCCATTGACTCAGCAATTTCAGCCATCCGTTCGCTGACCATGCTGCATCCACCTCGGGGATGCCAAACCCCATGCTCGTACTCGAGAAAGGACAGGATGCTGAACAAACTGGGGCACTGAAATGGAGACATCCCCAAATACTTCGCCTGGAAGGCAAAAGAGATGACCAATCTTGGATCACTGAAGTACCGCTCCAACTCATTGCCGAGGGACCGGAAGGGGTGAAGGTGTTTTACAGCCCCCAACAAAGCGGGCCGCATCAGATCAGCCACTGAATTGAACGGCGACTCCAGGATCGGTCGAAACTTTTTCAGTTTGATCCGATTGTCAGCCATGTAACGACGCAATGCCCCGACGTCATTGGGAGCAAAATCGGCGATCTGACGATCCATCTCGTCCATGTCGGGCGTGCAATCAAGCTGGCCACCCTCACCAAAGGTCAGGCGATACTGGGGATCAAGCCGAACCATCGGGATGTCCGCCATCAAGTGGCGACCAACAGATCGAAAAATTTCAGAGAGAACCCGCGGATAGAGAAAAAAGGTCGGTCCACAATCGAACCGGTAGTCTTCAATCTCGATGGCCGAGGTCCGTCCACCCACCTGATCTCGCCGCTCCAGAATCGTCACGTCACAGCCCGCGTGAGCCAACTGCAGTGCGGTCGCCAATCCACCGGGACCTGCCCCCACAACCACAACCTCTCGCTTCACCACATCCAACTCCTCGATCACTCAAACTCGGGCCATGCACACCGAAAACGCCAAATGCTGGCAGCTTGCCAGCTGAGATTGGACTTTTCGACTTTTGGCAGTGTAGAGAGCTATCCAGTAGTGGAAAGTCCAATCGGTGTTAAAAACCGCCAGCAGTGGCACCTTCATCGATTTCACTGCGAACAATGCCTACCAAATCGACGTCCGGAAATTCCTGATCAGGGATTTCTGCCCGATCTGCAACCAATTTGGCAAGGGAACAGACCTCAACAACCTCTTTAGAGCTGAACGGTTGAATCAGTGAAAATCCGCTCGCATTACCGGGATCAGGCTGATGAACAGGTTCCAGAACATCCTTGAAGTCAAAGGATGTGGCCAATCCGTTCTCAACCGCCCGTTCCAAACGAGAGAGTTGCTTGAGCTGTTCAGCCTTCTCTTGACTATTCGTCTTCTCAATGAATAACTGAACGGCCTGCAGTTCACCCCACTGCACAACGGGCAACCGCTGCAACCGCTGCATGATGGCAGCTGATTGCCAATTCTCATACTTGCCATCTTCCATGTCGGCGATCAGCTTCTGCACTTCCGCCACAACTGCCTGCTTGGTCTCGGGCTCAAGATAACTCTGTTCAAGCTCGGTGACATAAGCTCCCTTGAGAGTTCGAATCGCCAACTGAGTTCGCTTTTGAAACAGCACCCACGTCGAGACTCCGCAGAAAATGAAGCCGAAAATTCCCAACAGCACTCCCCCAGCCATGAGTGCGGGCAGCCAGCCAGGACCCTGTTCGTCTCGAACTGTCTCTGTTCCGGGGACCAGATTCGACGCAGCACCTTCAACAGGCGCGGCCTGAGTGCCCGCACGAGTGGTATCAGTTTCTGCTGATTGGCTATCAAGTTGGTCGGTCACAGGTTGGGCTCAGTCGCCGACTTCGATTTTTAGAATTTTGAACTTCAGCGTTCCAGCCGGTACGTCGACCTCCGCCGTCTCGCCTACCTTTTTACCGAGCAAACCCTGCCCAAAGGGGCTGGTCACAAGAATCTTTCCGCTGTCGTAGTCTTCTTCACCAGCGCCGACGAGTGTGAATTGCTCTTCGTCGCCGTACGCTAAGTCTTCTACCGTAACGGTACAACCAAAGACAACTTGACCCTTGGGCAACAGGGAAACATCCACAATGGTTGCCCGGGCAAGCTTGCTTTTGCGCTCATGAATTTTGGCCATCAGCATGCCCTGATTTTCACGCTGTGCGTGATACTCGGCATTTTCTTTCAAGTCCCCCTCAGCACGTGCCTCGGCGATCTTTTCGGTGACAGCCGGCATCTCTTCATTCTCGAGTCGGTCAATCTCAGCCTTGATCTTGTTGTAACCCTCGCGTGTCATCGGCACCGAATCAATCATGACAGATACACCTTTCTGAACAGTCGAGATAACTGAGAAACATTTCTTCGGACATGCAACAAAAAAGAAAACCTTTCCCGCGTCTGGAGGGAAAGGCTTCCACTGATTTCTCAACCCGCCATTGTCGCTCCTTCCCAAGTGCGTGTAAAGGTGCTTGCATCGACGGGGCAGTCGATTTGACAGAGACGGATCATCCCCCCCTGCAAAGGTGCCGACACGCTGCCTGCCGCAGGAAGTTAGTGGATAGTGCATGAAAAGGATCAGAGCCCTGATGGAAACCCGATTCATGATTCGCCAGCCATGTTGGGGATATCAGAACCCAAGGACTCACTGACGTGAATCCTCGCTGACCCAGTTGCAGATTCGGCCATCGTGCACATCAACACCCGGTTTCAGGGTAACCTGAGAGTTGGGTTTAACTCACTGGCGCAATAATCAGGTCGGCATGCACGTCACACCTGAAGGGATTCGAAGCAAACGGAGAAAATAAAGATGTCGGTTGAAACATTAGCTGCAGTGTTGGGTTGGTGTACCATTGTCAATTTTGGAATACTTGCACTCAGCTCGGTGATGTTGATATGTATTCGCAAACCGATTCAGGCTATCCATACCAAAATGACCAACTTGCCGACCGAGCAATTGGACCAGATGTATTTTCAATACCTTGCTCAATTCAAACTGCTTTGGATTGTGTTCAACCTGACTCCGTATCTTGCAATTCGAGTCTTTATCCTGCAATGATCTGCACGGGAATCGGAAGACTTTGGCGACATCACGCAACGAGTCGTGCTTGTCGCTGGCAACCGACTTGCTGCGTCAATCGTGTTCGTGTTCGTGTTCGTTGGGCTCAAAACCTTCTGCATTGGCAGGCCCGCCTTCGTGCGGCAATCCAACTTCCTCATCCATCCATCGGCCGAGATCAATGAGTTTGCAGCGTTCGCTGCAGAAGGGTGGAGTTTCTGTTTCGTCCAACAGAAACTGTTGCCCACAGGTACTACAGGTCAGTGTACTCGGGTCGTGACGTAATCGATTTTTTGCACTCTTCATGGCTGCACCGCTCGAACTCCAGAGACTAAGTGGACCGTGGTGAAACTTGCTGGGCCGTTACCAGCAGTTTGTCGCATTGTGGCATTTTCTTGCTGCGGCGAAAACTCCCTACCAAAGCAAACCGAACCTGCTCGGCATCAGGTGCACGCTTAAAAAAAACCATGAGTGGGCTTGTAAGCCGGGTTCTGTGTCCGAAATCGCAGCAGCGATCTCGTCGACGGCCATTTATCTTTGCACGGCGATTGCTCGCCGCCTCCATTGCGATCTACCCGAATGTCCAACGAGACGGACCACCTCGCGACGACAGACCAGAGTCTGTCGCCTCCATTCTGTTTGATCTAGCTCCGGGTGGGGTTTACCAAGCCAGTCGAGTCACCTCGACTGCTGGTGCGCTCTTACCGCACCGTTTCAGCCTTGCCACGCATCAAGCCTCGTGCCGAAGCACTCGAACCTGACCGTTCGGCGGTCTACTCTCTGCTGCACTTTCCCTGACCTCGCGGCCGGTCGACGTTATCGACCACCCTGTCCTCCGGAGCCCGGACTTTCCTCCAGTCATCACAAAGATGACCAGCGACCGTCCCACCCACTCATGGCTACCACCAGAATGATCGACTCATGGCCTGACGACAAGGTTCGAAATCGACTTTCCTACCGGAGGATGTTTTAAATCTTGTTAAATTCTTTCCCCACGGTCACTCGTTCCCCATCGAACAATCTGGATAATGGGGCAGTCCCTTCCGTGATACAGGATCACTCCGTTGAGCACTCCCTTTGACACAATCGACGATCTGGAAAAGGATGATTCCGAGAACGAAATGCGTGATTTGGAACCAGCGCCGGGTAGCGAAGTGCATCAAAAGCGGGTCGCTTTGGTGGGACGATTTGGTGGCATGAATAAGCGAGAAGCGGCCAATGTGCTGCGGTCTTATCAAGCCATTGTCGTCGATGCAGTGACAGAGCCGATCGACTGGGTGGTGATCGGTGCCGAAGAACCCCCCATTCCACAGGACCAACTGCTCGGCCAGCGGTTACGCGAGGCTGCCGCGGCGGGCGAGGTCGAAATTCTTCACGAAACCGAATTGTGGCAGAGGCTAGGGCTGGTCGACGTGGAACAGTCGATTCGCCGCTACCATACCCCCGCAATGCTCGCGCACCTGCTTGGGGTTTCCGTTCGGGTGATCCGTCGCTGGCATCGACGCGGCCTGATCACACCGGTCCGCACCCTTCACAATCTTCCCTATTTTGACTTTCAGGAAGTGACAACCGCCCGCAGGCTCGCCCAGTGGATCGCAGCGGGGGCAAGCCCCAAGGCCATTGAACAGCGTTTGGTCGAATTACTGGAAGTCCTGCCAGATATTCAGCGTCCTCTGGATCAACTGTCAATTCTGGTGGAGGGAAAACAGGTTCTGCTGCGGCAAGGTGAGGGGCTCCTGGAACCCGGCGGTCAATTGCGTTTCGACTTCGATGCATTGGACAAGCCAGCTGACGAGTCGATCCAGGAAACCCGCAGTGTGCTGACGATTTGGGATAACTCGGAAGATTCAACTCCCAGTATCGATAACATGGCGTCGGAATCTGACGAACTATTGGCAGCAGCTTATCAGTCAGAAGACGATGGCGATCTGGAAACAGCGATTGATTGCTACCACGCAATCTTGGCGCGTGATGGACCTCGGGCCGACATTCACTTCCAGCTGGGTGAATTACTCTATCGGATTGATGAGGTGATTGCTGCGAGAGAACGTTACTACTCTGCGATCGAACTCGATCCCGACTATGTGGAAGCCCGCGCCAGTTTGGGCTGCGTGTTGGTTGAAACCTGCCAGTTCGATTTGGCGATCGCTGCCTTCCGAGGCGCATTGTCACTGTACGAGGACTACGCCGACGTTCATTACAATCTGGCCCGCGTCCTCGACAATGCCGGAAGAGAAATTGAATCCCGACACCACTGGCACAGGTTTCTGCAACTCGCGCCAGATAGCCCCTGGGCAGAGGAAGCCATCTCACGAATCAAAACCATCGATCAGGATTGATGGATCAAAACTGATCGGGGCACGATGTCAAACCAACCGTCACAACTGGGTTACAGATACTCGCGGTTCTTGACCAAACCCGGCATGGGGACGCTGTAGCGACCATTCTCATCTGCCTGCAACGGAGCGGGTGAATCAAGGGTCAACTGCTCAATCCCCGGTGCAAACTCGTGATCGTGGCTCAGAAACTGATCAAGCGTGATTTCCTGACCGGTATGGGTGGCCATGCGTCCCATCGATGTCACCGCGCTGGCCATCACGCCTCGCTCGACCTCGTTGTAAATCGTGTCCTCGCGAATCGCTGTGATCAGGTCATTCCATTCCAACTGGTAGGGGTTCAATTCAGGCTGAGGATACGACCATTTCAAACGCTCCTTGTCCATGTTGTGACCGTCATAGATCTTGCACTTCGCGGGAGTATGTGACGCGCTGGAAATCACTCCCAATCCCTTCGTTCCGTGGGCAAAGCTCGCGAATTCACGCTTGCAACCAGGCATCGTTCGGCCATCGACAAACAGCTTGGTCCCATCTGCGAAGGTGTACTCCATCGAGTACGTGTCGAAATTCTGGTCGACACTGTCACCACGATAGTGACGTCCTCCCATGCCAATGACCTTGACTGGCCACTCGTTCTTCATCCAACACGATTCGTCAATGTTGTGAATCAGGAAATCGCTGACTGCACCGCCACTAAGCCAGAGGAAACCGTGAAAATTCTTGATCTGATATTGCAACTCGCTGTACCTGCCATCGTTGGGAGGTGCGGCCGCAGATCCAGTCGGACCAGCCATGCGATAGGCTCGCAACATTGTCAAATCACCAATTTCACCGTTCTGAATACGGTCAAACAGTTCCTGCCTGGCCTTGCAATGACGGCACATCAAACCAACCGCAACCTTCAGGTTTTTCTGTATGGCCGTCTTGTTCAATTCCAGCATTCTCGCCGAGGTAGGCCCATCAACCGTGACAGGCTTTTCCATGAAAACATTCAGGCCCTTCTCGATCGCGTACTTATAGTGCACCCAGCGAAACGCAGGTGGTGTCGCAAGAATCACGACATCACCCGGCTTCAACAAATCCATCGCCTTCTTGTAGGCGTCAAAACCAATGAACTTGTTCTCTTCGGGCACATCCACTCTCGATCCAACTTTGTTGTGGCCCGAAAGCGATGCGTACGTACTATTAAGACTCTTTTCAAAAACATCCGCCAATCCCACTAGATGTGGTCCGTTTTGCACCTGCAACGCGTTGAGAGCAGCACCGGTACCACGACCACCACATCCAATTAGAACCACTCGAATCGTATTGTCTTCCGCCGCATGCACCTGAGGTGCGGATGACACCAAAGTGGTCGCCGCAGCAACACTGCCCGTCTGTTTCAGAAATTGACGACGCGAAGGGGTCTGCTCTTGGTTCATGGCTTACTTCTCAGGGTGGGAGGAAATGAAAGGCGGGGGGCCGGCAGGTCATCCTGCTGAAGTACTCGGTGGTTTGATTCGTGACAAGCCGCCACCAGCGAGTCACTCTTCGGGATCCTTTTGCTCGGGGGCTGCTTTGTCCCACTTGGCAGCCTTTTGCTCATCCGATGGTTCTGTCAGGGGTCGAACCACCCGAAAACCAACGCCCAACGCATCTGTATGATACCAAATGCTACGAGGAATCTGTGGATCCTGATCCTTCCACTCATCACTGGATCCTTCACGGACCGCTGAACGAAGCATCTCGGGATCATCATCCCAGCCGCCACCCCGTACAACGCGAGGGTAGATCTTGGTGGGGACATTCAGGGGATCAAGCGTGTTTCCGTCCCGGCCGTAGTAAGCCGCGTCGTATTGATCCAGGACCCATTCAGCGACATTACCGTGCATGTCATGAAGTCCCCAGGGATTGGGCTTTTTTTTGCCGACACGTTGATAGGTATCATCGCTGTTGTCGAAGTACCATGCGTACTCATCGATATCGGCGGTGTCATCGCCAAACGAATAGGCGGTGGCTGTTCCGCCGCGGCAAGCGTACTCCCACTCGGCTTCGGTTGGCAGGCGATAGTACCGACCAGTTTTTACTGACAGCCATTGGCAGAACACTCTGGCGGCGTGCTGGGTCATGCAAATCGCAGGATAATCTCCCTTGCCCATTCCGAAGCTCATGTCGGTGTACTCTTCGGTCGGCTTGGATACGCCATCGACAACCAGATCACGGGGCCCCACCTTGATGGACAGCAACTTGCGGCGAAGCTGGTCAATGTTTTCTCTCCAAGCGTCATACTGATCCCAAGTGATTTCAAACTTTCCCATCCAGAACGGACTGATCTCGACTTCCCGAACAGCGCCCTCGTCTTCATTGCGATGTGCTTCATGCTCAGAACTGCCCATCATGAATTTGCCACCGGGAATGGGAACCATGGCGATTTCCAGATCCGTGTGTTCAAGCGGGTCCGCATAAGCCTTCATGTCTGCTGCAGACGCTGCCACAGCATCCGGCACAGGTACAATCAGCTCGGGTCTGCGGCGCGTCGCATCGTCCGCCAGCACCCGGACAACCACCATTCCAACCGTGGTGAAAAAAATCAACGATCCTGCCAAGACACGTACTCGGTAACTGCTCAAAGTCATCTGTCTCTTTGCTCTTTCCAGTTCAATCGAAATAGGGATCTGCGCACCACCTGCCAACGAAAAAATGGTCTACATCGTAAGAACCGCACCTGAAGCGGGTGCGACGTAAGGCAGGCACGGACACGATCCCGCGAGGAATTCATTCTAGCCGCTCCGGCTCTGCGTTTCGTAATGATGTTCGGAAAAGGAAAGCGATCCGCAAACAGCAGGGTGCGAATTTCGGTTGCCAGCGGCATCCGCAACGGCACACAAAACCGCCGCAACACCGTGGATACGAGGGGGAGCAATGCAGCTGAATCAGGGGCGACAGATCAGCAATACGACAGATCAGCAATACGACAGATCAGCAATACGACAGATCAGGGGCGACGTGACCGCCGGTCTTTCTGACAGCGATCAAGCGGGCAATCAGGCGAGCAGTGCCGCAACAGGGTCACCATTCCCACCGATTTTGAATGGCCGTCCATTGGGTGCAAAACGCTCTTCTTCCAACGGCAAACCAGCCGCTGCAGCGATCGTCTTGTTAAAGTCCGATACCGAAACGTGATCCTTGGCGACCGAGAATCCTTGTTTGTCGGACTCTCCATAGACCTGACCACCCTTGATTCCGGCACCCATCAACAAGCTACTGAATGCTCCGGGGTGGTGATCCCGACCACCATTGACGTTCATCTTTGGCTTCCGCCCAAACTCCGTCGTCAACACCACAAGGGTCTCATCCAATAGACCTTTGCTGTGAAGATCCCGCAGCAGATTTCCCACTGCATTGTCAAGGTTCGCAGCACGCTCATCAAGCTTTGTGTACAGATCTTGGTGCATGTCCCACCCACCATAATTGACCTCGATGAAGCGGGCACCACCTTGGACCAAGCGACGCGCCAACAGACAGGCTTGTCCAAGCTGGTTGCTGCCATAAGCTTCCTTGATGGCCTGTGGTTCTTCTTTAATATCGAACACCTTCAGGTGTTCGCTACCGAGCAGGCGGCGAGCCTCACTATAAAGCTGGTTGTAAGATTCAATTTGGGTATTGGCCCGTTTACTCTGGAACCCCTGATCGAACTTACTGGCCAGACTCAAGCGCCGATTGAACAATTCGGGAGACAGATACTTTGGTAACTTGGTGTTCTGAAGCCCGGTTCCAGCGTTAGCAATGGGAACGGGCGACAGTGATGGAGGTAGGAATCCTGCCCCCGGATGTCGATTGTTGCCGCCAATTACATAATTGCCGGGCATTTCTTTGTTGATTCGCCCCGCTTCTGAAACCATCCATGCTCCCATGGCTGGATGCTGGATACTGTTGATTTGCTTGTAGGAAGTACGCATCAGGTACTTACCCTTATCGTGAGCTCCTGTCTCTGTACTCAGAGACCGAACCACAGCGATCGCATTGGCAAGGTACGACAGTTTTGGGAAACGATCCCCGAACTGCATGCCAGGTACTCTGGTTTGAATGGGCTTCGTCTCGCCTGCTTCCTCGACACCCACCTTGGGATCAAACGTGTCCAAATGGGTCATGGCGCCGTCCATGAACAGATAGATAATATGCTTAGCCTTACCCGTAACAGCTGCGGCCTGAGCTTCGCCAAACAGCCCCTGAGACGCTACGGTCCCAGCAAAGGACACGCCTAGCGTTTGCTTGGCGATCGTCTTCATGAAATCACGGCGGTGTTCGGGAGTGAAATCTGGTCGGGACATTCTTGTATCTCTAGGGTGACCGGGGCGCGTTGTGTTTCGTTCTGCCTGACAGGCGTTTTTGTATCAGTCGTAGAGTGCAACTGTGAAAGTTGCTGGGCTTGGCTATTGAATGAAGAGGAACTCTCTCGTATTCAACAGCCCCCAAACAATGTTTCCATAGGCTTTGCCATCTTCGCTGTTCTTTGAGAATTCAGCAGCGGCCGTCCGCCGGTCGCTGGGAGTGGGTTGGCGTCCCAACACACTCAGGAAAACTGCCGCCGTTCGCTCTCGAGTGTTGTCAATCGCGACCACATTATCGACCAAAGCCGATCCTGCCTCGAGCATGACATGCGTAATCGGCCCATTGAACATCGCGAGAATCTGCGGGACGGTCGCATCCTGCTGACTGCCGTTGATGGTCTCACGGTCGCCCTGCCCGAACTGTCTGAGAAAGTGTTCAGCGGGGAGAGGTGATGGCAACTCGCTCGCCCTGCAGAGGATATTCCCTTGGTAAGCGTGCTGATTGAGCGATCGTTTGTAGGGCCCCATGAAGTAGGTCTTGGCGAATTGCTCGGACTTGCTTTTGACAGAATTGTAGGTGGCGGTCCCAAAATCGAGGTTCAACACAGGGGCCATCTCAGCGGCGGTGGGTCGTTGGAAGGGCCAAGGGTTGTGCACCGCAAGTGTCAGGAAAGAATCCCAGACCTGTTCAGAGGTCATCCGCCGCAAGGTTGGACCCTGAAAGTAGTAGGGTTCACCCGATGTAATCTCGTAGTCAGATGACTCTCGCTGATAGGTTCGACTGTACAGAATCATGCGAATGAACTCTTTCAAGTCATAATTATTCCGCACCATCTCACCACTTAGAAATTCAAGCAGCGGTTCATTCACGCAGGGATGTTCATCACGGAAATCGTCAATCGGTTCAACCAATCCGATCCCCAGAAAGCGTTTCCATAGACGATTGGCGATCGTCTTTCCAAACTGTGGATTGTCGTCGCTTGTTACCCACGCCGCAAACTGCTCACGCGGTGAACTATTGCGTGCCTTGGTTGGCACCTCGCCCCACAGGACTGCCGACTTCACCACTTCTTTGGGCTTGGCGTCCTCGTAAGCATAGTCGTGAGGTAGACGCATCGTCGCGTTCTTTATTTCGCTGACACTGTACGTGTTGGCTCGGGCAATCCGCTGGAACTCACCAGGCACGCGTCCTTTGTCGTGCTTGGTTCTGGCTTCGTTGATAAGCAGGTTCGCAGGGTTTTGCTTGGTGTATCCCGGGGACCCGCGTTGAATACGGGTGCGAATACCATTCGTGTACGCAGCCAACTCGTAAAATTGGTACTGAGTCCACTGGTCAAATGGGTGATCATGGCATTGCGCACAGCCGATTTGCGTTCCAAGCAGGATTCGGATCGTATTGTCCACGTACGGCAGCGGCATACCATCATCCCGCAACTGAAATCCAACAGCCGGATTTTCCCACGTCTTTCCGTCTGCAGTGAGCATTTCGTAGACCCACTGGTTGTAACTCTTATTCGTGCGAATTGAATCTTTGACATACCCCAAATACGGATCGGCAACGATGTTGCCCTGGGGACGCTCGACCAGACGCAGGACGTCAGCCCAAAAGTTGTACATATTGCTGACGTAGCCGGGACTGCTCAGCAGTTCGTCGATCAGATCCTCGCGACGCAACTCAGAACTTGAACCAAGAAAACTGGTCGCCTCTTTGAGCGTCGGTATTCGTCCGGCCACATCCAGATAGACCCGACGAAGGAAAATCTCGTCACTGGCCAGTTCATTCGGTTGTTGGCTCTCATCCAGAAGTTTGGACTCGACGTAACTATCCAATTCACCAGCCGCCCGCTGAACAGATCTACGTGTATTGGGGTTGACTGGCACCACCTTCATGTCCACCTTCGAGCGACGACGGACACTCTCTGGCAGATTGATTTTCGGTTGTTTTGCGGCTTTCGTTTTCCCTCGTTGTGCTGTGGCAGGTCCGCAGACCGTGAGGACCAACCCAATCACCACCAAGCGGAAAAGAATCATCGGTGGAATCGCTCGCGAAGACGTCATTCAATACTCCTGAAAGTCGACTGTTTTGGCCGACTTTATGAAAAGGGGAGTTCGGGCATTGCAACACAGCAGAGTTGAACCGCTGCCAGTATGATAGTCGATCAACACTGCTCTCGGCAGGCGAACTTACCTACAACCCCGGTAAGAACGCGCGGGGGCCCGATTTGTACCCATGCACAACCGTAAGAATCCCTTCTATCTGAGACTCGCAGATGCCGATCCCATCCTCGTTTCTTCCTGATTCGCTTGTCTCGCGGACGATCGCCGTTTCTTTCGCACTGCTTGGAGTGTTGTGCCCGATGAAAGCTCGCGGAGAATCCCCGATTTCTGCGGAAAAAAGCCGAATCGAGGCAACTAAGACTCTCACGGGTTGGAACATCCTTCAAGGCAAGGATCTGTTCGCCGGATACATGCTTGATAGCAATGGAAAACCCATTATCTATCCACTGATGGGACCGGGAGGGCAGGCCATGACACGGGACTTTCCCATGAAGAAAGCAGGGCAACATGAGCGGAACGATCACGATCACCATCGTTCCCTGTGGTTGACCCATGGCAACGTCAACGGCATTGATTTCTGGCTCGATGATGCTCACTGCGGAAAAATCGTGCATCGTGATGGAAAGGTCGAACTCTCAAAAGACGGCTCGGCCGTTCTGACCACTCACAACGACTGGCTCGCACCCGACGGAAAATTGGTCCTGACCGACACGCGGCGTTTTACTTTTCATGACACCGGTGACCGCCGAATCATTGACTGCGACTGCCTGCTCAAAGCAACCAACGGAGATGTCAACTTCGGCGACACCAAGGAAGGCTCTTTTGGAATGCGTATCGCAGGCACGATGAAAGTCGATGCCAAGATGGGTGGCCTGATCACCAGTGCCGATGGCAAGCACAACAAAGAAGCATGGGGGAAAAAATCTCCATGGGTGAATTACTCGGGACCCATTGATGGCAAGCCAGTGGGAATCACCATCCATGATCACCCCAGCAGTTTCGGGTATCCTTGTCGCTGGCATGTCAGAACCTACGGACTGTTTGCTGCCAACCCATTCGGTGTTCATCATTTCGTAGGTGGTGACAAGACCGACGGGATCGTCCTGAAAGCAGGCGATAAGATGCGACTCGGTTATCGGGTCGTGTTGTCCGAGGGTGAATTCGACGCGACTCAAACGGCCAACGACTCGTCGCAATACGCAACGACCACCCGACCGGATCTCGACTGAGTGAATGACGGACGCATGTCGCAACCAGACCAGTCAAAACAACAGAACAGCGGTAACCCCTTTGACCTCTCAGGGCATCGCGCACTGATTACCGGTGGGACCCAGGGTGTCGGCGCCGCGATCTCGCTTGCGCTGGCGCGTGCAGGAGCCGATGTATTACTGGGAGGACTCCATCACGACGAAAACGCTGAACGGACACTATCCGCCTGCCGCGAACAGGGTGTGACCGCCGAATTGCTCGTCACTGACCTTGCAAAGCCGCCGACAACTTATTTGCCGGACCTGCTGACACATGCTGACGAGTTGTTGCCGGGCATTGACCTGCTAATCAACAACGCAGGCACGTACATCGACAAGCCCTTTTTCGAGATGGACTTTGAACGCTACCTGACCACCCTGCATCTGAATGTCACCTCCGGGTACTTCCTGACGCAAGCCTTTGCCCGACGTTGGGTAGAAAACGGAGTCCGTGGTCGAATCCTGTTCACCGGTTCGATCAATGGTGTTCTTTCGGAACCTGACCATACCGCTTACGACACCAGCAAGGGTGCCGTGGCCGCCATGGTCCGATCACTCTGCGTTACGTTGGCTCCTCTTGGAATCAGAGTCAATGCAATAGCACCCGGCCTTGTCCGCACACCGTTGACCCAAGTGTTGAATGAGGACCCAAGGCTTGATGCCTGGATGAAACTGCATACCCCCAACGGCCAAGTCCCCACGGCAGATGTCTGTGGCGGTGCCGCGGTGTTTCTGCTCTCCGATGCAGCCGAACACATCCAAGGGCAAACGTTACTGGTAGACGGGGGAATGAGTTCCTGGCAACAACCGGATGTACCTCGTGACTGGCAGGGTTAAGCCATCCTGCATCCGACTCAGTGAGCAATGACAGAATCACCCAGTGATCGCAACGCTCAGTGAAACTCCATGCAGATCCCTCAGTGAACGCAAATCCAGTTTCAACTGTTTCTACTCTGCCAACTGGCTTTATAGGCTCAGAATCATCAGGCCGCTGTGCTCAGGATACATTGCAGCAAGGGATCACAATCAGCACCGCAACTGCAACCAACCAATGACCTCTACCGCAACCGTCTAAAGCGTCAATGGCGGCTTTGTACGGGGACAACGAAACCAAAATGCTGTTCATTGTTGAATTTCCAGAACAGAAATTGAGATCAATCACATTTGGATGTGAGATCACACGTCTCTCAGACGAGAAATTCACGCCGAACGCGTGTCAAATACTCGAGTAGCGGGCGTTCACGGCCATCGGAGTCAATCACCCCTGAGTGACTAGCGACATGGGGCACCTCATCTGACCAGCCTTCCCAGACGATGCCATGGACAATGTGCTTTGCCAATAATGTGCGGATCAACGGCCCGGCAATGCGAAGCTGTTCCGAAGCCGGGTCAGTACGCTGCGAGTCGCTCTGAAGCACATCGCACGGTGCAGTCGCCATGGAATCAGAGCCGGTACCTCCGGGTACGGTCAGTTGAACAAGCATCGGCATGTCAAGCGTTGCCCACCGATCAATCATCTGCCCAAAGTCGACGGCAGAACGGGGGAAGGTCGCTTTCGTGGCGTAATTCATTCGAAATTCCAAACCAATGCCCGCCATTCCCAAACCGCTACGCACCAAAGCATCCGCAAAATGCAAAGGTGAAATACCCTCCCGATCCTGACCCAAATACTCACCAAAAGGCTGATCGAAAGAAATGATTGCGGGCGTCGCTGGATCAGTCCGCCTAACCGTTTGCAAGATACCGACGGCAAGACGCATGATCTGTTCATCACTCAAATGCATTGGCCCCGGCGTATTCAAACCGCTTGCGCAATTCCAAAGTTGTACGGAACCACGAAACTTGTTGACCGTCGTCTCAACAAAGTGCGTGACAGCAGCCAGCAGCGCGTCGAAGTCATCCTCCAACAGATACAACCAGTGAGGCATCAACCGCTCGCGAAAATCGATCAACGGACCACCGATGATTCGCATTCCCTTGCTGTTGCAGAACTTAATTGCTTCCTCAGCATTATCATACGAAAAACGTCCTGAGTCAGTTTCAATATCAGCCCAATTCAATCGAATCGCGGCAGAATTGAATGCCGAAGCAAAAGCATCGTGGGACTGCAATCCGAGCGGTGAAGGGGGAGTCACCGTACCTGCCAGCAAGGTACCGATTTGAGGTTCACGCTGTTTCCGAAATGCAATCGACTGTACCGCGTAACTTTCACCAAGATCAGAGATCGCTTTTTCCAACAACAGGATTGCTTCCATCGCTGCCTCGGTCGAACGCTCAGGGTCCGCTCTTCTCTGGGCGGCATCGAGAAACTTATTGGTGCCTTCTTGCAGCAGTTGCTCAAATTCCTTGCTCAACGTCAAACCCGCTCGCTGCCAAGCATCCGACTGAATCCTTGCCCGATAACAACTTCCTCTGGCAAATTCCAAAGGCAGCAAATGAGCTTCGTCGTCGAGAGGGCGAAGACTGCAAGTGCTAAGCGTGCGAAACCCGATGTCCTCAAGCGGACAAGCCATGTACAGTTTGCCCGAAGAATCAATCGCTCGGGTGATGGTCAATCGTGAACCATCAAACTGTGTTTGGGATTGCCAAGGCACGCCTTCAATGCCGCAGATGTATGCATCACTCCACAGCGACTTCTGGATGAAGTCGCTTGCCACATCTGGGACATCAAAATGGAATTGCCCCATACCGTCGCGCCGCGAAAGGAACAGTGGAGAAGTGGATTGACTTAGAACCGTAGGCCACGATTTTCAACAGATCAACATGTTAGTCTCTTCACCTCCGTCCCGCGACCATGCTAACTGCTCTGGAGCCACCGATTCGTGGTACTCAGGCGGTCAAAGCACGAAATCCCCGCTGATATACGATCTGAAATCGCACAGCGAGAGGCTCTGATACGGTTGCCCAGTCGCGGCTGGTTTGCCAAATTACCGACATGAACAAACCACAACCAGATGCCCTGTACCGGTTCGACCAAGCTGGCGCCCTACTCGAAACCCACTTGCCATTGCCTCGGAAGTGTGGAAAAGTCCGGGACGTCTACGATCTGGGACACGCATTGCTGATCGTCAGCACCGACCGAATCAGTGCCTTTGATTTTATTCTGCCCTGCGGTATCCCGGGAAAAGGACAATTATTGACCCAGATGAGTTCTTTCTGGTTCGAACAGTTGGGAGTGCGGCACCATTTGGTTACGACAGAAATCCCTCCTTCGCTGGCAACACAATTTGACATCGAACCACTGCGTGGACGTGTCATGTTGACCGAAAAGGCGGAAGTCATTCCATTCGAGTGTGTGGTACGGGGTTATCTGGAAGGAAGTGGGCTGAGCGAGTATCAGGACACTGGGGCAATTTGCGGAAATCAACTTCCATCCGGTCTCTTGCAATGCGATCGTCTGACCACACCTATCTTCACCCCTGCCACGAAAGCAGAAGAAGGGCACGACGAGAATGTCCCAATCGAAAGAATGATCAATGACCTCGGTGAGACACTGGGGCATCATCTGCGTGATCTCAGCCTGAAAATCTATTCAACCGCCTGTGAGTTCGCTGCGGCCCGAGGGCTGCTGATCGCCGACACAAAATTTGAGTTTGGCAAAGTCGGTGATGAAGTCGTCTTGATCGACGAAGTCCTGACACCCGACAGTTCCCGATTCTGGGCGGCGGACAACTACCACCCCGGACAGGCCCAGGCCTCGTTTGACAAACAGTTTGTCAGAGAGTGGTTGTCACAGTCCGGTTGGGACAAACAAAGTGAACCACCCGCATTACCAACAGAAGTGATTGAACAAACGGCTGCCAAGTACCAGGAAGCCTATGACCGTCTGACGACCTGACCATGGATCGTCAGGTCACACGAATAAGAAACCGAACAGCTGGACAAGCCACCAAGAGATAGCAGAGAGGAAAAGGACTGGGAGAGTGAACCAGCAGACTGCGATCCGTTACTCGGTTGGTGATCCCAAAACAGTACCAGGCTGCTCGTTCACTTCGAGAGTGCTGCGTTCGATTGCCTTGAGCGTCCCCGCTTCGGCTTTCAACAGTGAGTCGTATTGCTCGATCTTTGCCGGATCATTCATGCGTCTCAGGTTCTCAGCCATCAGAACATTGTCGACGGTACGCAAGAACCGATCGTACTTCACTTTTCGCTTTTCCGCGTTAGGTGTCGTCCGCGACTCAAGTATCAACTTACGATAACGTTGATAATCGGGATGGTCTTCAATCGCTTCTACGAACTCGTCGCTTCTCGTGGTGATCAATTCGATGGCAACAGGATTGAGAACATTGGCCAGTGCCGGCCAACGCCGCTTCAAGTCAGATAAAATCTTACCCCGCAACTGGCTGCTTTGACTCTGACCACGAGTGACTGGCTGACGATTTCGACCAGAACCGCGACGTGTCTGGGTTGCCTTCCAGGCATCAACGATTCGTGAGTTCCCCGCAAGACTCAGTTGCTTCGACAAACCCTCTAGAATTGCTTTCTGTGATGCTGTCGCAAGTTCCAAAACCAGCTGGTACGACTCGTCATTGGTCAGCAGGCCATCTTTACCCTCGCTGAACTTACTATGCACGGTAAGGAACTCACCTGAGGTTTTGACAGGAAGATCGATGGTATCAGCCGTCAGGATCACATACGCGTGTGCCTCTTCAAACGAAACGACCCCATCCTGATCATAGTCGGGTATCGGAATGGCCTTTCCACTTCGATCCCGAGCACCTAGCGCGGCCCAGAAAAAGGAGCTGTACTCGACATAACTCGCCTCATCGATTTCGGGTGTACAACCTGCAGCCTGGCGATCATGCACCGTCGCAAAAAAACCGATTCTTCGTTGCTTGGAAAGCCCCCGATCAGGATCACCACCGTTGAACATGAAACGGGCAAACCCGCCCGCGTGACACTGGACCATGACTGCGATCACTTCCACACCCTGCGGTAACTGATCCAGCAGCTTGACGAACTCAGTCATCTTGATCGACTTGTTATTCCAGGTCGCGATGGTTGTGTCATGCTCATTGCGACGATCGCTACTGCGGTTGCCGTGAGCCGTGACATAAATCAGCAGACGATCACCATCCTTCAGCTTTTTTCCTGTGGTCTTGAACCAGTTGCGAATATTCGCCGGGCTTGTCCCACCCTGTACCTGCGGCACCTGGTGGTTTCGGTAGGTAAGTCCAAGGTTTTTTTCAGAACCGAAAAATTCTGCCATCAAGCGATTTGCCTTTGGCACAGAGGGTCGATCCATCACCTGCAAATCTGCTCCCGCTGCGGTCCCATCAGCAAAGAAAATGTCATGATGTACCTGTTCCATTCCCTGCTCCTTCAACAGTCGCTGAAAAAACAGCACATTCCGTTCGAGTGAAGCCTGATTTCCTGAGGGTGAATAACCACCGCCAATCGTTAACACGTGATCCTCGGCCGAGACAGGGACACTTATCAAGGAACAGGCCAATAGGCCGAAAATGCATCGAGGCATGAAAACACTCAGGGAAAACTAGGAGCGAAAACTGCAGAAACCCCACAGCATCACTGATTGAACCATCAAAACGGGAATAAAGGCTCATCTTGTTGGAGAAATACCTGGAAACTATTTCAGTCGCCTCCATGAAAACAAATTTTTTTTTGCGCGCCGGATATTCACGGGACCGACGCTTCTGTAGGTGAAGCGAGTCGATCTGACTCGCAAAATTACACGACTCCAACATGGAACAATCCAATGAAACATCTTCTTCAACTCACCGCTACCGCACTGCTTGCACTGTCCACTTCACAAGCGAGCGCTGCCTTGTCGGTGTATACCAACGTTGCCTCCATTTGGGCTGGGGATGTGATCCAAAAACCAGTCAAAGGAATCCATGGAGATGAGGTTCAGCGGATTCGTGACGTGGATGTTGCGTCAGAATCAGTCAAAGGAATCCATGGAGATGAGGATCAGCCGATTCGTGACGTTGGAGTGCGGGAGACGGGGGAATGGATGCAGGAAATGGAAGCGAACTATTATCTGCTTCTGGACCTGGGATGCACCGACGACGAGGCCATGATGATCTTGCTGTTTGACAGTGTCATCGATGTTAAGCCACCAACCGGCGTGTACGCTGAACATGAGTTTGAGTGAGACGAATCTTCTCACCCCTAGGGTCCAAAACCAACCTCCTCACAATGTCCTTCAAGCCCGCAGTGCCCTTTGCACTGCGGGTTTTTACTTGATAGCCCTGAGATCACGACACGGATTTGCTGCCAAAACATCTAAAAAACCGACCCCCGTAGGATCAAGTTAAATCGTGGAAACAAAACTTCTGAATTTCCTGCAAGAAGTCTCTCTCCCACCTGTACCTGCTTTTGAAGTCGCCTTGCTGAACTTCAGGTCAACCATAAAAGAAAACAATTCTGGCTTTCGCAAGCTGGATTTTCTTGCCTGAGGATTCTTCAGCTGCGGCGACTCAATCTGACTTACACAACTCAAACAGGAAATGATCCGATGAAGACTCTTCTTCAACTTGCCGCCACCGCACTGCTTGCACTGTCCACTTCACAAGCGAGCGCTGCCTTGTCGGTGTATACCAACGTTGCCTCCGTTCAACAGCAAGACACTGAGGATCCGCAAGCGGATTTCATGAATGAACTGGAATCGACCTACTTTCTGCTATTGGACATGGGATTCAGTCCTGCCGAGGCCGATGACATCATTCTTGAAACCCTGGAGGTCGCTATCTTTGGCAAAGTTGGGAGTGCGAATGTCGGGCTGACGCAACCGCATTATTACAATCTGCAGCAAACCGATCGTGTGACGCTGCCCAAGCCAGATCAGATCGCGGTACTTGGTCAAGCAAATGGACTCACTGGCGATTCCGTGTACATCGAAAGAGAGTTTGAGTGAGGCGACCTTCACAATCGCGGCATGTAAACTGGCTCCACCACTTTTTCGTTCAAACCCGCAGTGCCCTTTGCACTGCGGGTTTTTTTAGGACCATCGGCATTATCCTGCAAAAGGGAACGAAGCAGCGGACCCCCATCACGCCGAGCATGGGGCAAGAACGGGGCTAACGAAACTACGCTGGCACCTGATGAGGCAGGGCACGCTCGGGTCTTGGCGTGAGCCAACTCCCAAACGGGGGAGTTTTCGGAAAAGCGTCTAAGAACCCCGTCGAGAAAGTGTGCCCTGCCGACCACCGGCAGGAAACGTTGAAGCAACGATTCACGGATGTGGTAAAAAGCAGGACTTGAACGATTGCCCACAAACGCCACGTTTTCCGTCGTCAAAGCAAAGGGCGGCAACCCAGGTGGTTCCACTAAGAAAAAACCCACCGGCACTAACACAAACTCGACGAGATCTAGATAACACCGGACTGGCCGAGCAACTCACCGCAACTCGCGACATGCACGGCGGGCGATGATGGACTCGGGCCACTTCGCTCAGATTTGGCGCACGACATCAACTGAGGTGGACCTCATGACTCGCATGGCTTGCGGTCGCGAACGTTGATATTCTACCAATATCCAAGAGTTTGACAAACGAATCCTCGATCAAGTGACCCACATGAATTACCGCTCATGCTTTTTTCTGATCGCATTGGTCGGGTTGTCGCCCATGTTGTCTGTTGGGCCAACGGTCGCACAGGCCGCTGATCGCTTGCCCAACTTTGTTGTGATTTTCACGGACGATCAGGGATATCAGGATGTGGGATGTTTTGGCTCGCCCGACATCCGCACGCCTCGATTGGATGCCATGGCCGCACAAGGCATGAAGTTCACGAGCTTTTACGCGCAGTCGATTTGTGGGCCGTCACGTGCGGCGATCATGACAGGGTGCTATCCGATGCGTGTCGCTGAACGCGGCGACGTGAAGCAAGTCCACCCCATTCTTCACAGCGATGAAATCACAGTTGCCGAAGTACTCAAAACAAAAGGTTACGCCACCGCGTGTTTTGGCAAATGGGATCTAGCCAAACATGCTCAACAAGGTTTCTTCATGGACTTGCTCCCCACGCATCAGGGTTTCGACTACTTCTTTGGGACGCCGACCAGCAACGACAGCGTCGCCAACCTCTATCGCGATGAAGCATTGATCGAGCCCAAGACGAATATGGCCACGTTGACCAAGCGGTACACCGACGAGGCGATTGGTTTCATGCGGAAGAACAAGGATCGGCCGTTCTTCGTCTATATCCCGCACACGATGCCGCATACGCGACTCGACGCTTCGGAGCAATTTAAAGGCAAAAGCAACCGCGGATTGTATGGCGACGTGATCGAAGAAATCGACTTCAATGTGGGACGCATCGTCGACGCAGTTCAGGAGATGGGGCTGGAAAAGAACACCTATGTGCTGTTCACAAGCGACAATGGTCCGTGGCTGATCAAGAACAAGGACCACGCCGATGGCCGGCTTCCGACCGACCACGGTGGATCGGCTGGGCCACTTCGCAGCGGAAAGGTTTCAACGTTTGAGGGCGGCCTGCGTGTGCCGACTATCTTGTGGGGGCCGGATCGTGTGCCAGCGGGAACCGTTTGCGACTCCATTGCCAGTACGTTGGACGTCTTGCCGACATTCGCAGCCTTAGCAGGCGCGGCCGCTCCAACCGACCGTGTGATTGACGGCGAAGACATCCGGCATCTCTTTCACGGTGAGTTCAACAAGGCGACGCGAGACAAGACCTTCTATTACTATTTGCGAGTCCACCTTCAGGCCGTCCGACAAGGCAAATGGAAATTACATTTGCCGCGCGACAAGGAACCGATCGGCGCGGCCCCATTCAGCAAAAATAATCACATCGGCCCCGCCGACCGAATCGGCTTTGACAAACCATTCCTCGTTGATCTGAACGCGGACCTCGGTGAAACGACCAATGTCGCCGATCAGCATCCCGAGGTGGTTGAGCGATTGCTGCGCAAGGCCGAGCACATCCGCAACGACCTTGGAGATGTCGATCGAGTCGGAAAGAACATGCGGTTCTTTGACGCCGAGTCACGCCCTACAAAACCGCCCGTCCCGACACCTCGGAAACGCAGCCTCAGAAAATCAAAGCAAGAGAGCCCGAAGTAGATTCATTAGACGAGTCACAGAGCTACACGGATCCACACAGATATTTCTTTGAACTTCTACAGCGATCCGGGTTCATTCGTGCTTCCGTAGGACACGCTTCGGGGTGTCCCTGAGTGCTCGGGTGTAGTTGCTAGGTGCAGTCGTGGCTCCAATTTCGTTCAGACATTTACAGAACACCCTCACTTGCCGCATCTACCATGACTCCGGCAAGGAATTTCGGTAACGCTTAAAGTCGGCTTGTTTCAGTTCCTCAAGTGGCTTGACTCTACGAAAGTCATTCACCATCTGGGCGGTGACTTTGCAGTAGTGGCTTTGCAGTAGTCGTTGAACTGCCTTAGAGATAGCTCGTGTTGCAGATGCTTACTTTCCAGAAAAGCATTCCCGGCCCATACCAAAGACACCCCGTCAACGACGACTGGTTCTTCACTCGATAAAAGGGCTGCTTTATCCGGCTCCCACTTGGCCTCGTCTACTTTGGGATCCGACCAGACGCCCAACTAATCGAGCTTTCCCCGAACCTTGTTTGCCCATTGGCCGGATAGATGGGGAAATAGCGGGTAATCGGCTCGGGGGTGTGGCAGTACCGCCAAGCCAACTTTCATGGCATGGAAACTGCAGGAGCAGCCCCGCCGGGTGTAGTCAGAAGTGAGGCGGGTGTAGTAAAAAAGTAGGGCTGGCAGGACTTGAACCCGCGACCTAGGGATTATGAGTCCCCAGCTCTAACCAACTGAGCTACAGCCCCGAGCCGTGTAATTTACGGTGTTTTCGGTTTGTGAGCGAGACGGTGAAATCAGAAAAAGCCGTTACGGGGATATATAGGGGATATTTCTGCACCGGCTTTCCACTCAATCCCCGGGAACTGGCCGCCGCGTCTCCTCGTTGCAGTCAGGGCTTGAAGCTGATCCGTTGTGATTCCGCTAGTCAACGACTCCATTTTGGATGCCGCCTCTCTCTCCATCGACTTAAATAGTCCGTATGTTTGAAGCACTAACGTTCCACCTTTTGATGATCACCCAACCTTCACACATCCGAGTCTCGCGTCTTGGTTGCAACACCTATTCCATCTGATTCACCCCAAGCAACCGCATGGAACCGGACACGCGTCTGGCACGTGGTGAACCTGTGCTCGCTTGACGCGGTGACCGTCGGGCTGGCATGGCAACTGGTTTTCACTCTGCAATTCTGCGGGAGGTTTCCTACACTCGTTGAAAGTGCCATTATCGGAATCTCGATTTGGCTTGCATACACTGCCGACCGGATACTCGACTCACGACAGTTGAAGCCCGATCTGCCACACACCTCAAGACACCGTTTTCATCACCAGTTTCGGCGCCCACTTTCCATTGTCTGGATTCTTGCTCTGGCGATCAATACGATCCTGATCACAACCTTCGCCACCACGAATCAAATCAGATGGGGAGTGGGTTGCCTGCTGCTCGTCCTGCTCTATATGTTTGGTATTCAAAACGGGACTTGGACGGTGCGAAGAATCCCCAAGGAGATTCAAGCCGGCTTTCTTTTTGGGTTTGGTGTCAGTCTTGTTTGCTGGTCGTCTGCACCTAATCAACCAACATTCCAATTGCTTCTTTCAACTTTGGTGGCAGGCTCACTCTTTTCAATCAACTGTGCGACGGTTGCCTATTGGGAACGTCAACTCGATGCAGCACAGACGTTCTTCTCATGGACTTCACTGCGATCTGCTACGGTGACTCCGATTGCAGTCGCAATTTTTCTCGAGGTTGCCCTAGCAACCATCCTGCTGATTTTCGAGGCGATTCCATGGTTCATCGCTGGATGTTTGATGGGCAGCACGCTGTGTCTGGGGATCACCGTGCTGACAAATCAGCGGCACCAGGAACGTCATATTCATTATTCAAACGGACTGCTTACCAAACCTCCCGCAGGCCGTGAATTGCTCGCCGACATATCACTCATTTTCCCGCCCATCGTGCTTGTGATTCTGAGCGCCTATAACGGTTGAACCGGCCCATGCGTAATCCAACGGTCCATGGTTATGACAAACTGGCCAACAGCTATCGATTTTTTGAAAAATTGATGTTCGGCTCGGATTTGGAGAATGCACGAACAGCATTGTTGAACTCGATACCAGTATGTCGCTCTGCCTTGATCCTGGGTGACGGCAATGGACGACTTCTTGACGCGCTCTTATCGTCTCAACCGGGATGCGAAATCACCAGCATCGATCAAAGCAAAAAGATGTTGGACATCCAGCAACAACGTCTTTCAAACCACCCCCTGCGTGGCAACGTCACATGGCGACATCAGGACGCTCGTAATTTCGAGGGATTCGAGAATCAATTTGATCTTTTGGTGTCCGCGTTTTTCCTCGACTGCTTCACAGCACGGGACCTTGAAACACACCTGCCGCGTTGGCTGAACTCGTTACGACCGGGCGGCCTGTTCTACTTTGTCGACTTCCAGGAACCAGATTCAGGCTGGAAACGCATGCGGAGTAAATTATGTCTGACCGCCATGCACCACTTTTTTCGCTGGCAAACGGATCTGCCGAATCGAACGCTCGTGAACATGAACGCTGCTCTGGATCAATGTGCCCTTGAAATGCTCGCATCCCAAAACATGAGCCATGATTTGATCTGCACCAGACTCTATCGCGTACTCACCGTTGAGGAAAACGATCGATCCCAAGCTGGTCGCACGCAGGAGAAGCGTCAACACCAAAGCAGCGAGGAATAAGCACGTCGAACAGATTCAATGCTCACTTACTATTTCTGAAACGAACAAATAACATCAGGAAAAAACCCATCAGCAACCCGATGCCGATCACCGCAACGAAGGTATGTGGCTGGGGCATTTTTTCGAGACCGCTTCGGATTTCCATTCCAAACACAGTCGTGATCGTTGCCAAGGGGAAAAAAAAGGCAACCAGCATATTGAGGCGATGGGACGCAACAGCCATCCGATCACTGGCCGCCGCCTGCTCTTCTGCGCTGCGAGCGATCTTGTAATCAAGTGAATTTTTTGTACCTGTCGCCAGCAACTCGGCCATCCGCTCCAAATCGTAGGCCTGGTCTCGCATGTTGATAACCTCTCGTGCTTCGGGGTGCCGCTTCCGTAGATCCTGCATCACAGAATGCATATTGTGGATAGCGCGATGCAGCGGCGACAGGGACTCCAAGATCACGTAATGATCCTCGGCGTGCTTCGCCTCGTCCTCCATTTTTTCGAGTACGCCAAGACGCTGATCGTACTCGTTCAGATGTTTGACCACCGCACCTGGACCCTGCCCAAGTTGGTCGCTCACCCAGGTTCCGTCTGACTTACGCCAAAAAAAACGCCCTCGGCGTTCATCCTCATCCGGCAACGGGGGTGCATGCAGCACCAGTAATACCTGATCATCAACACACATCATTCGTTGCCTACCAACATGCTTCCCAAGACGATTACGAAACTCATCCGGAACAGCCCATGCGGCAGGCAGCTTGACATCGTATTTACTGTGACTACTCATTTTTTGCAATCTAGACGCACCGACTAAACCAGTGAAAACCAGACCGCAATAGTAGCATCTTTCCAAACTCAAATCAGCATGCTGTCTCGTCGTTGAGCTGATCTGGGGAACCCTCAACAAGGCTATCTGGCGATGGATGTTTTTTCCCTTCCGTGGCAGCCTCTGGCATGAGGAGCAGTGACCCCAACAAAAAACCAGTGGCCCCCAGCAGCGTGAACCCCGTCGATACCTGGAGTCGGATGGCTGGATCCGCGGCAGACACAAGAACCGCCAAGAGAGCGGAAACAAGAAAGCCAATGCATCCGGCAAGATTCCATAGCACGGCCCACCAAGAAAGATTTCGCGGTAAACATCGCCAATAAGCATGGCAGGTTTCGGCAAATGCCATGTAACCAGACAACAGAAACAGGATCGACCCGATCAAATTGGGTACCCAAGTCCGGATGTCCTCTGAAATCCA
Organism: Rubripirellula sp.; assembly: GCA_028823035.1. Lineage (GTDB taxonomy): Bacteria > Planctomycetota > Planctomycetia > Pirellulales > Pirellulaceae > Rubripirellula. Next base: position 3,941 of record JAPKCI010000051.1, on the reverse strand, counting down.
GTCAAGATTCGGATTCAATGCCTGGTAGGTGCTGACATTGAATAGCAACGTCCCAATGAACTGCAACAAACAGCTCCACCACCCAAGTTCGCGCAAACGGCACCCGAACAGTTTGCGTTGAACCGGCGTGGAACCCTTCACTGGAAAGTCCGTGGCGTTTCCCGCCTGATAAAACTGCAGGCAGGCGGCCAATGTGAACGGCAAAGATCCAACAAAGAACACATGGGCGGGCTTGAACGCCCCAGTTCCGACAAGACTCGGCCACAAAATCAGAACACTCCCCAGGATGAACAGCAGTGACCCCACCGCGAACACTAACCCAATCCACCAATTGAAGCCACCGACCGAACACCAACCACGAAGACAGGCATGGCGGATCGCGCCGTCGACCAGTGCCTCGGGCAAAGGCAAGTCTTTGCGGTGATGTCGTGAACTCCAAACCGCAAGAGTGCCGTCATCAAGCCGATGCACTCTTCGGGTGACAAACGGACGCGGTCCCTGACTTTCAATACATTGGTCGCCCTGTGGATTCTTGGAAATCAAGGTGCTGTCCTGGCCTCCGCATGATCACCAACGATGCATTCCGTACTAACGACTAGTGATGAAAACCAGAAGCTTCGGTGGAATCCAAAGGTGTCGAAATGGGGTGTTTCTTGAAGTAATCAAGGGCTTCCAGAATATCCTTGAGCAGCATCATACCCAAGTCACGACTGACGCCATGCCGAACAAGGATTCGCTGAATCACAAGGTCCTGGCAATTCGCCGGCAGCGAATAGGCAGGTACTTGCCAGCCACGCGTCCTGAGCCGATCAGCCAGATCGTACAAGCTGAAACCTGGATCAACACCATCCTTCAGCTTCCAGCAAAGAGCCGGAATGCCCTCGTCGGTCGCACCATCAAAAATCACCTCAAAGAAATCGATCTGACTGAGTTGTTCAGCCAAGTATTGCGCGGTGGCGTAGCACGCAGCATGAATCTTACGGTAGCCCTCACGTCCCAGTCGCAGGAAGTTGTAGTACTGGCAAACCACCTGACCACCAGGCCGTGAGAAGTTCAACGCGATGTCACGCATGTTCCCGCCAAGATAATTCACCCAAAACACCAGTTCCTCGGGCAGATCCTCAGTATCACGCCACATAATCCAGCCAACACCCAGAGGTGAAAGGCCGAATTTGTGACCCGATGCATTGATGGAACGCACCCTTGGAAGTCGGAAATCCCACTCCAGATCTGGCGAACAAAATGGAGCAAGAAAACCACCACTCGCCCCATCGACATGGATGGGGATATTCAAACCAGTATCGGCTTCCAATTGGTCAAGCGCTTCGGCCACCTCTTTCACTGGCTCATATTGACACGTGAACGTGACTCCCAGAGTCGGCACCACACCAATGGTATTTTCATCGCAACGCTTGAGAACTTCTTCAGGAGTCATCAGCAGACGATCGTTTTCCAGTGGTATTTCGCGAAGCTCGATGTCCCAGTAACGTGCGAACTTGTGCCAGCAGACTTGGACAGGACCAGTGATCAGGTTGGGTTTGTCAATCGGCTTGCCTGCCGCCTTGCGGGTAGCTTCCCAACGGCGTTTCATCGCCATGCCACCAAGCATGACCGCTTCACTCGATCCGGTGGTCGAACAACCGACGGCATTTTCCTTGGCGGGTGAATTCCACAAATCGCCAAGCATGTGGACGCAGCGGGCCTCAATCTCGGCGGTTTGCGGATACTCGTCTTTGTCAATCATGTTTTTGTCGAGGCACTCGTCCATGAGCTTGTGAACCTCGGGTTCCATCCATGTCTGGCAGAATGTCGCCAGATTCTGTCGAGAATTACCATCCAGCATCAACTCGTCGTGAACGAGCGAATAGACGTTCCGCGGATTTTGTTCCACAGAAGGAAAACGGTATTTGGGAATACTGACGGCATGATCGATCGCAGCATACAAGTCATCGTCAAGCTGTTCTCGAATCGAATCTTTTTCGTGCAGCACCATAATTGTCGATTCCTATTTTCCAAACTGAATTCTTGATTGTGTGACAAATTGTTCAGGTAACAACCTTACCAAGATGCCAGCCCACGAACAGGACGCCTGAGACGATGGCGGCACAGGAAACCCCAGAGCTTCACGCGATCACGGCGTCTTGCATGAAAATTTTCCAAACAATCAGAGCAACGGACTGAGCAGACGCAGCATATTTTCCAGCAACTGCTTGCCAAATGACCGTTTCGACCACTCCTCGTGGTCAATCTGATCGGAGCTATCGAGATAGGACTGCTGCAATTCACGCAGCTTTTCTGCAAAACCGTCGTCGTACACGAACAGGGCCACTTCGAAATTCAACCACAAGCTGCGCATGTCGAAATTCACTGTGCCGAACATTGAAACCTGTCCGTCCATCGTGATCGATTTGGTATGGAGTAGACCATCCCGGTACAAATGCAATTCGACTCCACTCTGCAGCAAATCATCGTAATAGGAACGACTTGCGTAGCGTGTCATGATCGAGTCAACCATTTCTGGCACGATTATCCGCACCTTGACCCCCCGTGCCGCGGCACCGCGAATCGCTCTGAGGAGGGATTCATCCGGGACAAGGTAGGGCGTGGTCAACACCAGTTCCTCGCGGGCTCGATTGATCATGGTCAGGATCATTTGCAGCAATCCATCATTAGTTTCACCCGGTCCCGAGGGGATAACCTGAATATCAGCTGTCCCCGCAGGGTCGACCAAGTGCAGTTGGTGGCGACTGATTAACTCAGAGAGTGAATCATCCCCTTCCAGAATCCAGTCACCGATCACGGTCGCGGCAAGTGGTGACACCACAGATCCTTTCAGGCGAACCATGGCATCAACCCATTCACCCACACCGCGATCCTGCTTGAAAAACAGTGGATCTACCAGATTCATGCTGCCTGTCCACGCAACCTCGCTGTCAACTACAACGATCTTTCGATGCAATCGGAGATCCGAACGTCCAACAAGGGTCCTGAACAAGCCGACAGGCAGAGCCATTCGCAGTTCCACGCCTGAGTCACGCAATTTTTGTGGTTGCGGTCCTTTCCACCATGGCCTGGACCCCACAGCATCAATCAACAGACAGCAATGCACTCCTCGTTGCTGTGCCCGGATGACGGCCGCCAAAACTTCATCGCCAAGCCCGCCGCTATTCCAAATATAAAACTCCATCAGCACACTGTGCTGCGCACCGTCGATGTCCTGAGCGATCCGACGCAGAATTTCCTCTGTCTCTCCCAGCAATTCGTAACTGCTGCCACCCACTGTTGGGCTACCAACCATCCGCCATCCCAGACGCCCCATACTCCGCGCCACATCACCATGTTGTGTCCAGTCAATCTCAAGCAGTCCTTTGTGCACCGCGTAATCGATGACTTGCGCATAGTCCGAACGCAGTTGCCTGATGCCCTGCAGCCGAGTCCAACTGATGCGCCGCTCACCGATCAGCAGATAAATCAGGACACCAAAAATCGGTATCGCGTTGATGACCAACAGCCATGCCAGCGCGACACCCGTGCCAGGACGTTTCATGATCACGCGGATGCTCAACACCAACGCGAGCAGAAGATGGATGCTCCATGTAATGGTGGTAGGATGGAAGAACTCGATCAACACAACAATCAACCAGCTTCAATTTGGAAAAATGACAACCGAATTCTCGACATAACCTCTGCCATGAAAATCACTGATCGTGGTGAGTTGATAGATCGCGGTGAGTTGATAGATCGCGGTGATGTCGGCAACCAACAGCCTTCGGCCGATCACCGTCTGGCAGAAACGGCCGCTGCTCAGACAGCTTCCATCAGCGCGGCAGCAAAAAACGGCAGCGACTGCCACGGCGTCTCCGTACGCCTGTACCGAAAATTCATTACAAAACCCTGCGTCAGTCTAACACGTCACTGACCGGACGGATGACCGGACGGAT
>JAPKCI010000260.1 GCA_028823035.1 Rubripirellula sp. | reverse complement strand
TCTGAAACACCGATCTGAAACACCGATCTGAAACACCGATCTGAAACACCGATGCTGGTCTGGACCATGAAGCCAGCCCTTCCCAGCCCCAACATCATTCCTCTGGCAACGCTCACCGCTTCCTGACGCAGGTATTAATGGAGTTCTGATGCAGGTATTAACGGAGCGGAATCGCAGAAGACATTCCCGGCCTATCCGCAGCCATTTTGCTTTCTGACAAATACACTGACAATTCACGACGCAGCTGTTCTCTGGCTCTGAAAAGACGACTGCGTACAGTCCCAATTTTGATCCCCAGAACGGCAGCGATGGCTTGGTAATCAAACCCTTCGAACTCACGGAGAATCAAAATGGTGCGATAGTCCTCGTCGAGCCTCAACATCGCCTCCCTCACTTCCCGTCTCTCTTCCGCTCGCTCAACCGATTGCAACGGTGAATCGTCGATAGCAGTCGAGAGTCGATCGGAATCCTGTCCGAGGCAATCCAACGGTAGCATTCTCTGGCGTCGTCGATAATCACTCCGACTGGAATTGAGTGCGATACGATACAACCACGTATAGAAATTGCTGTCCCGCCGAAACGAACGGAGATTCAAAAAAGCTCTGACAAAGGCGTCCTGAACGATTTCTTCGGCCGCAACAGCGCAGCCAACCCGCAGTAAAATCGACTTAAACAGACGATTCTGATACTTTTTTGTCAGCAATTCATAACCGCGATGATCACCGCAAGCCATCACGTCCACTAATTCAAGATCCGACGGGGGGCTAACGTCACAACGACTGTTCGGGGGTGTGGATTGCAAGGAAACGCTTCCTTCAACTAGAATTTTTGGCAGTCTCGTCACTGACTCAGAATCACTGACGTCAAAGAGGATCGCGTAAGTTCCTTGGACAATCCGCAGCCAGTTTTCCTGATTTATGTTTTTTACTTCGGTAAACCGGGTGCGAACCAACTTGTTGAAAACTTTCCAGACCAGGAAGTGAAGATGAGCAGAGGCTGGATCGGGCTGCGATTAGAATGGAACGGACTGAAGAAACCGCTGAAGCAAGATTAACGAACGACTGCAAGACATGACAAACGAAATGAATCCCGCAGACGACACAGGCTTTGACGACGACACGGCCACCGATGAGCAAGAGATCGCTGCACTGTTGGAACAACTAGCCAGCGGTGAAGACAATGCAGCAGATCAACTCATGCCGCTGGTATATGATCGTCTCCGGGGCCTCGCCCAAAAAATGCTTCGGAACGAATCGCCATCGCATACCCTCCAGCCAACCGCCTTGGTGAACGAGGCATATCTGCGAATGCTTGGACAAAGCCAAGTCAACTGGCAAGGCAAAACACACTTCTTTGCGATTGGTGCCCGCATGATGCGACGGATCCTTGTTGATCATGCCCGCCGCAAGCTGAGCAAGAAACGTGGTGGAAGTCTCCATCGAATCTCACTCGAGGAAGATCTTTGCGTCAGCAATCGCAGCGACGAAGATGTGCTGGCGATCGAAGATGCGCTCGGCAAACTGGCCAAGCTTGATCCACGCCAAGCACAGATTGTCGAATTACGATTCTACGGTGGCCTGACGATGGACGAAGTGGCCGAGGTCCTGAAAGTTTCCAAACGGACGGTTGAATCAGATTGGACAATGATCCGAGCGTGGTTGCGACGCGAATTGACCAGTGGGACCTCGACGTGAGTCCAGAAGAGTACGCGCACGTCAAAGAGATTTTTGTTCAGGCAATCGAATTGAACCCTGAAGCTCGTGAAGCTTACGTGATTCGCGAGGCGGGGGAAAACGATGCGATTCTGCAGCAATTGCGTTCACTACTGGAATATCACGTCGAAGAAACAGTATTGGAAGAATCTGAACCAAGAGACACCATTCACGAAGAAATGGTTGTCAATTCGCCCTCAGACGCTGACACCTTTCTCGTCCAAAAAGATGTCTGGGAAGACAACCGCCAGATCCTTCGACGCAGACTACTGATCATTGCCGTCGTGATGACCACCATTATCACGATATCGACCGTGGATTGGTTTTTTTACGCGACCGAAGAAACAGACTACATCGCCCGACTGATCGCGTTTGCTGTCAGCTTGGTAGCTGCCGGGATTTTGTACCGCAACCACCAATTATCGTTGCTTCAAATCCGCATCGCTGAATTGGTAGTGATGGCCAATGTTGGGCTACTGGCAATCGATCTGGACATTCGCCTGCTTCTGAACACGCTCGACTCACAGGGTGTGAATAAGGTTGGCACCCTCGTCAGCATCAACAACTGGAATTACGTCACCTGGACATTGATCATTTTCATTTACGGCGTTTTCATGCCGAACCGGTGGCAGCGGGCAGCGATTGTCCTGCTGCCCATGGCCTTCGTTCCTTTCCTGGTCACGATGCTGTCCGATGCAATCGCCGTTCACTGGTACAACGAAAGTATCATCGCCATCCTGCAGAAGGACAGTTTGGGCAGACCGGTATCGCCACCTCTGATTGCTGCCTGCATTTCCATCTTTGCAGCACACACCATCCATGGGGCACGGACTTCTGCGTTTCAGGCCCGCAGACTGGCTCAATATCGACTCATCCGACTGATTGGCGAAGGTGGCATGGGACGCGTCTATGAAGCCGAACACGTGCTGTTGAAACGCAACTGTGCGATCAAGCTGATTCAACCTGACAAAAATGCCGACGACCGTGCTTTGCGCCGCTTCGAACGCGAGGTACGGGCAACAGCAAAACTCACCCACCCACACACCGTCGAAATCTACGATTATGGCCAAACCAAAGATGGTGTCTTTTTCTTTGCTATGGAATTATTGCCCGGAATGAATCTAGGCGAATTGATCAAACAAAGTGGCCCGTTACCACCGGAACGTGCAGTCCATTTCCTGGTGGAAGTCAGCGACGCACTGAGGGAGGCTCACGACGCAGGACTGATTCACCGGGACATCAAGCCCGGGAACATCTTCATCTCGGAACGAGGTGGTATCCAGGACTACACAAAACTGCTTGATTTCGGCGTTGTCCGTGAGATCATGGCTGACCCATCCATGAGTAAAACGGTGATGATGATCGCCGGGACACCCTCATTCATGGCCCCCGAACAGGCAACCCATCCGGATCAAACCGATGCTCGAAGCGATCTTTATTCACTGGGAATGGTTGCCTATTACATGCTGACAGGACAGATTCCCTTCAAAGGCCAATCCCCCATCCAGATCATGATGGCCCAGATCCATGATGATCCCGATCCCCCCTCAACTCACCAACCAGGTATCCCGGCTGACTTGGAAGCCGTCGTCCTTCAATGCTTGGAAAAGGATCCCGACAAGCGGATGCCCAATGCACGCGAACTGCGTCAAGCGTTGCTGCAGTGTGACTGCGCCCGAGACTGGTCATTGGAAAACGCCAACACTTGGTGGGCAGACCAACGTGCTTCCCAACCAGCGAAGATAGAAACGGAAAATACGACGCCAGGGTTTTCCAAACTGCGTTAATCAGCCCGTCAGTGACTGAGCCACCCGACGCCAGTCAAACCTGCCAGTCAAACCTGCCAGTCAAACCTCGTGGTCGCCACCTGCTAAGGCTGATCACCAGACCACTCATCGCAATGTCAATTTCTCGCGATTCCAACTGGTCGATGACTGCATCGTGCGTGTAGGGAACGAACTCCTACCGAACCTTCAATCGTGATGCAAGTCGATGCATCAATTTGACAACAAATCCAACCAGATGATCCGAAGAGTTGATGAACGAGTACGGCAGATACTGCGTTCGATAACCGACACGCAATACTGTTACCGTTTCCAAACATTCCAACATTGGCACGACGCCCACCAGTATCGCTGCAATTTCATCCCGCGACTCATCGACGGCATCGCTGTATGCCTTGGGAATTTCCTAAGCCAGAAATTGTTCATCCAGTATGTCGCCCACTTTTGTCGAAAGCAGGTACCAACGCGTCAACAACTACAACTTGGCGACTGAGACAAAATAGCCGTGCTACAACCAGTATCCATGGTCAAACAGGGAAGATACTTCGAACCATTGAAGTTATCAACGGATCGAAAATAGTACTCGAAGGTTCCCGACCAACCACGATACTTGAAGTCAGCGTCGACGCAGACATGTGAGGCAATCGAAAGCGGATTATCACAGGATGCCAACGGAACGTTGCCCTCGTCAATCATTCCGAGGGTTTCCAGATCGGGAAAAACGTCTCCCCCGGGTGCCGTGGCCACCAAAGTCGCATTATCTTCGACTGCGTGCGAATTCTTACTACAAGACGCAAACACGCACCCCAGCCCACCTGAATGGCAGACACACAACACGACCACCCACATCGACGCATGAGCGAAATCTTTTCTCACTATTGATGCTGATGGCAAATTTTTGGTATCGACCATAACCGTCAGATTACGAACCGGTCAGTCGACGTTGCGAAAGATACCAACACGGCAAACCTAAGAGATTGGAGTTCTCACTGTGTTTCATTGCGTTGTTTCACGGGTATCAGTTTTTGTTCGTGCGGAAGATTTTGTCAGCTCTACAACACACCAAAGCCGACTTGCCCAAAACGAGAAAGAATGAGTGTCTCTCGACTCCTGCTTGGCCTGCTATTCACACAAGCAACTATGCAGTGCCACAGCCAATTCGAAAACCTCTCGACGCATAACGAGACCGTAAGACAGACTGCCAATGCGCAAACTCACACACCCGAACTGACGAAAACCAAGAGTTCTGAAGAGGCCAACCCCGATACTGTCGATGTCGCAATTCCACCTTGGAAACGGGAGCAACGTCATGCTGGCATCGCCACTAACATTTATGACGCGCTCGATCTGCCGACCAACCAGGACATCGAGACACCTGCATTTAAACTGTTCGACAAATGGCCATCTCTCACTACCAGCATCCCTGCGGATAATTCGGCAGTGGCTAGAGAACCTGCTGGGGCAGACAGTGCAGAACTGGCAGACATTGCCGAACTAAAATTGGCAGCGACCGACGAGCAAGGTGCGGTGCAAGCCATTTTCGATGCCCGACTGGCTGACGCTGAGTGGCGTCAGTCCCACCACGGCTTCATTGAACCGGTCAATTTCCAAATCGAATACCAGGAAAATTTCAGCGGTCCTGCTAATGGGCCTGTACTGCAATCAACCGCTGCCTATGCACAATCAGGTGTCAATTCTGTCTCGCAATTCAACGTCGGTGTTGACCTCTATACTGCACCAGACTTCCGCAACGGGCTATTGATCTACGGCAAGAACGTTGCCATGAAAATTGGTGGCTATGTCAAAGCAGACTTCATTTACGATTTTGATCCGATTGACTCGACTGATTCATTTGACACAACTCAGATCCCCGTGGGAGCTCTGCCGAGAACCAATTCCCGGTTCCATGCCAGACAGACACGGCTCAGTTTTGACACACGCTGGAAAAACAGAAACCAGATCGTCAAAGTTTACGTCGAGGGCGATTTTTTCAGCGCCGCAGACACCTTCCGCTTGCGACAGGCCTACGGTGAGTCTGGTCGGCTGCTTGTCGGCAAGACATGGACTGCTTTTACCGACGTGGCAGCCGCCCCCGCGACGCTGGACTTTGAAGGTTCGGTATCCTCGGTCAATCGCAGGCAGACCCAAGCCCGCTACAGGTTCCCCATTTGCGACGACACACTAACCGGCACGCTATCGGTTGAAGACACACGCTTCATTATCGATCTTGAACCAAGTGTTGGCACAGCCAGGTCACCGTCGCCCGACTTTGTCGGTCACATTCGGCTCTCAACAGAACTGTTGCAACTGCAGGCGGCAGCACTCTATCGCGAGATAGGATTCCAACCCAACGAAAAAACGACGGTTACACGACCCGCCGGTGGCATGAATTTTACAGGTGTGCTGATGCTGACCGGCAGAACCAAGACCTACTCGCAAGTTCTGTTTGGAAAAGGTATCGGCAGTTACCGCTCGCTACCGGACGCAGCACCAACAAACGCTGACGATGAAGGTCTGCTACCCATGTTTGGTTGGATGATTGGACTGACGCATGAATGGAATGATCTCCTGAGTTCCAACTTCACCTACGCCGTCAACAGCCTCGACAACACCATCGGCCAGAAACCTGAAGCCATCAAAGAAACCACCTACATGGCTATCAACTTGCTCACCAAACCACAGGAAAGAATCACGCTGGGTATCGAATACCTGTACGGCACGCGGACGAACAAGGACCTACAGTCCGCTGACGCTCACCGTGTCCAAGCCGCCCTGATTTTCGATTTACCGTGATTTCCAGGTCCGTTGGAATTGGCTGGCTTTGCTTGGGGGTCTTCCAGCCGCACCATTAACCATTGCTGTGTTTCACCATTTATAAAATGCACCAGGACTGAGGCTTGATCCTCGGTGAGGTTGAAAATACCGGTTTCCATGATCGGCCACTGTTTTCCCTTTGCCACCCAGGCAGCCCTCTGGGATTCTTTGTCGACGGCTCCCTGGATTTCCTGACGATTGTCGGTCGTACTGTTATTGAACGTGCCAGCGATGGCACCATCCTTGCTGACCGCGAGTTGCAGAAACTGGTGGATGCAGGACCAGAAGGCTCACCGTCCTGAGTTGGAATGTCCGCTTCCGAAGCGAGGTTCAGCGTTCCAAGAACACTGAAACACAGCAGCACAACCATGATGCAGACCGAAGTTGGATTCACCAGACTCCGGAAACTAAACAAGCACCAACCAAATTCTGAACCAAAAAAACCGACACTCATAAAAAACGCCAGCCGCACTTGAATGCGACTGACGCGAGATTACTTTCGACGCTGATCCAAAGGGCTAAAAGTCAGCACTGTACTCGTTCACCAGATAACGCCGCATGGCAGCGGTTTCACCTGCAATTTGCGACCAAATCTCGTTAAGACTCTTTGCACCGCTGGTCCGTTCTTCCTGATGAATGATGGCATTCGTGCGGCCCTGCTGCTGCAGTGATGCGTTCATGGCACTCACACCCGAACTAATACCCTGTGGGCCATAGTAAGTCGAGCCATACGATCCCGTGCTGGCGCGATAGCCACCGAAGGAACTATTTGAATACCCGGAGGTGCCACCGCCGCTGCTCTGAGCCGTTCGCAATGAGCTTCGCATTCCAACTCCCTTCATGATGGATTCGCAATTCCGAAAGGTTGCTGCAATCGTAGCACCGAAATCAACCAATTTTGGATCGACACCAAGAATGGGCAGGTGATCAATTTTCTTGGAATATTTGTCGTACCAGATCGCTCCCTGACCGAACGTCTGAAAGTGATGATCGTCGTGCAAATCATCCATCAACGCATTCAACGACTTCCAGTATTGTTGTGTCGCCAACAGCTTATCATTCGCAGAACTGTTCCCACCTGCTGAATTGGCTTCCTGAACTGCATGCGTCATCGACGCTGGCAATGCCATCACACTCATGAGCTTACGAGTTCCCTCGTCGCCAAGATTACCTCGAAGCATGAAAGTATTTCCGTTGACCGATGGCTCCCACTTTCTGAAGTCCTCAAGCATCGCTCCTTGATTCTCGAGGATTTCAATCAGCAACGGTTTCCCAATCGTGGCAAGGATTTCTGCCGAATCAGCAAAGTCAACGCGAATCGCGCCCAGTTCTGAATTGTCAATCGAAATCCCGAGGGTAATTCCTTGAATTCCCTGCAGCAAATTGACCAGTTGCTTACCGGGGACTTTTGCATCTTTGAGTGCCTTCAGATGTATGATCCGTTGCTCAATCTCTGCAATCGACACAAGTCCAGCCAAATCCATCGACATGATGATCGGCGTTCCCACCTTGGTGGCGTAGGAAACTGCCTGCTTCAGATATGGCGAAAGATGCCCACCGGGAGGCGAGACGTTGGTCGTTCGCAACCAGCGACTAACGTCTTGGCGATTGGCAGGAGTGTAGGAAGCCAGGAAAGCTGGTCCCAATTGCAAAACAAAGTGATCGTCTGGAAGTCGCACAGCAGAGTGCCCGCCGATTTCATCCATTGAACCACCATAATGCTTCGCAACATCAAGGACTGCCTTGTCGCTGCTGAACTTCATCAGACCGAGTTCCCACAATGCATTATGGCCAAAGTGCAGGTCATGGCGACCGGCAATAAGAACTTCCGTCGCATCAGGCGGCAATGCAGAAATCCCGGCTTTGTAAGCAGCATCGCGCCGAACTTTCCAGCCTTGGCGGTCGGCAATCTTGGAGCCGAACATCTTGTTAGCATTGATTAGAACGAGGGTGTTAGCGTCTGCTGGCACACGAACACTCATACCGGCAAACTGCGCGGTAGCGAGTGTGGGAGTTAGCAAGAACGTCAACAACAGGGGAATGCAGACTGCGCGTTTCATTGTGTCGTTGTGAATCACTAGTGAGGTTGAATTTCCACCCATTGACCGATGGTTCAAACAAGATCGAAACCTCGTCAAAACCAGAGCATTGGTGGAGTATATGAGCCCGCGCCGGTACATCCGACGGGTAACCGATTATAATCAGAAATTGCCGCCGATGTATCAAGCTCTTTCCGGCATTTACCAATCGATTGCTGGAATTAGTGGCAGGCTGAACCGAACCACTGACACCCACCCAAAGTGCCACACCCTGCTTTTTCCAGCCTCTCAGCCCAACCAGAATCGCCCGAATGGACTCAAATCTCGCTCGCGAGGCCTCAATGGCGGGAATTCTGCTGTCCCGCTGCCATCCCCCCGCAGAGCAATCCGCAGAGCAATCCGCAGAGCAATCCGCAGAGCAATCCGCAGA
>JAPKCI010000514.1 GCA_028823035.1 Rubripirellula sp. | reverse complement strand
AACCCAGATTCATCGGCGTACATTTCTCCGCGGCGCGGGTGGCGTGGCCCTGAGCCTGCCGTTGCTTGAATGTACGGCGACCGATGCTGCGATTGAAATCCCTAAGCGACTCCTGGCGTTGTATGTCGGTCACGGATTTGCCCTGCATGGTGATTGGCGTTGGTACCCGACCATTGTCGAAGGCCAGATGCGTTTCGGCAAGTCCATGGAAGCCTTTACCCCTCTGGCCAAACGCATAACCATGGTGAAAGGCTTGGAACATCCTCAATGCGTAAGTGCTGGCGGGCACAGTACTGCCGATTCATTTTTGACCGGCTGCAATCCCTCCGCAGCCCTGAAAAACCCGTCGTTCGATCAAATCGCTGCGACGACACATGGGCATAAAACACGCTACCCGAGTCTCGTGCTTGGGAATGAAGGGGGTCTGGGCGGCGAAGGCCGTTCGAATACGCTTTCGTACAATCAATTCGGACGTGGTATCCCTTCGACAAATAATTTGCGGGGATTGTACAACGCAATGTTCAATTCGGATCCAGCTTTACAGAAAGAGCAACACAATCGATTGAGTCGAGATCAGCGCCGTGTCGATCGTGTTTTGGACTCCTATCACGCGCTCAAACGCCAACTCGGACGCGTCGATTCACAGAAGCTGGAACACTACCTGCAGGCCTTGCGAGATGTGGAAAAAGATATCGAACGCTTGGAAACTTGGATGGATAAATCCAAGCCACAAGTGGCAACCGATGCGCTCGCGCTGGATGCTACCGTGCAGGACCCGGCGACTTTTATCCGCACGATGTACAGCCTCATCTATTTGGCGTTTAAAACCGATTCAACGCGTTACGTGAGTTACATGCTGCAAAGTATGAATAGCAGCGCGTGGGATAATATCCCGATCCAGTTAGGCCTTGGCGGTACGCACCACATCTTGGCACACAACGCGGTACAAGGTGGTGAGCATCTGATTAAACTCGGGAAGTACGACAAGTTCCAGGCAGACCTTCTGGCGGAGTTCATCACGAAACTGGCAGATACCCCTGAAGCCGAAGGTACGATGCTCGATAACACGGTTGTGCTCTACGGCAGCAGCAACAGCCAGACGCACGTCAACACTAATTACCCTTTGATGTTGATGGGAGGCGAAAAGCTTGGTCTCAGACATGGTGCCGTTCATGACTTTGGCAAGAACACCCCGCCGCTGTCGAACCTCTACTTAACGCTGCTAAACGCATTGAACGTACCCACCACACAATTCTCAGACAGCAGCGGAACGATTTCCGAAATCATGGCTTAATCCGGTTTCTATTCACCATTCCTAGATTTTCTCAGCGCTCAGCAGATGGAAGGCCGGAAGCGACATCGCGTACGGTGTAACCGACGGCTTCGGCTACTACGGCGTGGATAAGCAGGTTCCCATCCACGACCTGCATGCTTCACTTGAGAGGTCTGATCATGATCGGTTGACCCTTCCACGACGCCGTACCCATTACGGCCGTCCACTTTCCCTGTGTAACCTCCGTGGTTTGCATGTAGAACGCTTTGCTGATCGTGACCTTGTGTTGGAATTCATCATCATCGCGGTGCTCCTCGGTTTCTGGAGAGCCCATCATGAATGCGCCCGCGAGGATTACGTTCAGCTTCATACAGATTGTGTTGGTAATGGATTCAAGCGATTGTTCACTCTGGCTTGAGTCATCACACCCAACGGCGATCAACAACACCAATAGCAGGAGTCCGAGTTGTGTCTTCATTGCAGTTATTCCTTGGTGGTGGAGGTCACGTTTTCGCAGCTTGGGTCGCTTCACCGATCGTTTCAGAACGGCCAGTTG
>JAPKCI010000050.1 GCA_028823035.1 Rubripirellula sp. | reverse complement strand
CGATAGCTACAAGTCGATAGCTACAAGTCGATAGCTACAAGTCGATAGCTACAAGAGGTGCAGGAAGCGATTCCTGTGCCTTTTTTTGTTCTTCTTGGGACACTCATTGTTTCTAATTAAGAGAGTGTCCTGTTCGGTGGACTGATGGTGGCACGAATTGCAATGGCTGCCCATCACCTGATCCCTAGTCAAGTTCATTGTAGAGTCCGACGGCGTTACGTTCCGGTTTGCGCTGGTGCCGAGGGGATATGGGGGGCGTCTAACTTCGGAAAAAGATCCCTGTAAATCGTAAACAAGGCTGCGAACTGGATCGGGACCAGCAGGATCCATGGGATGAAGCAAAGCATCGCAGCCAGAATACTAAAAAAGTAAAATGAAATGAGAATTGCCAACAGCGGCCAGAAATTTCTAAGTACGGCACTCGCACTTGTCGTGACCGCAAGTTTGGCTGGAAATTTGCGATCTGCGATTAGGTGAAAACTAAACAGGAACGGCAGAAACAAACACATGCTGGCTAGAATGAATAGGAAGAACACGGCAAAGCCAACGCCCATCCAAGCGGGGGAAAATTCGGGCTGCTGATTTTGCATGCTGGATAGCGATAACATCAGGACCATGGCGAGCATGGCAAGGACTATGACGCACACGGTCAGAACCAGATTGAGCAGTAACATTGCGAGGGTGACCAGTAGGCAGTCCACGAATTGATTCATCCCTTTGAATAATGTCGCGAATTGTACTGTTTGACCTTCTTCACGCTCAATGAAACAAATAATGATGCCGACCAACATAGGCCCCAACAGAAGATTTAAAGGGGCAACTGATCCGATTATTAAGCCAACGAAAGTAATCGCCCAAACCAGTGCATATTGTTCTTCGATCAGGCTGTACCCCCGCTTCATGTAGACGATAGGGGTAGCGCTGATGCTACCCGTGTTGAAATGGCCCTGCTCGGTGTTGTGCGTTGTTTGGTAAGGGTTTTCTTTCATGGCCTGACTATTTGTTGGGAAATATGAGATTGGCGTTTCATTAACTGTGTTTATGCGCCGTAGCAAACCTGGGGTACTTCCCTCAGTTTGACTTGGTACTGTCGTCAAAATAGGTTTTTATCTCGGCACGCATTTGATCGGTTACCCATTGATCGGTGATCTTGCCATTCGTGACAAGCAGTGTGAAATTGTCCGCCAGAATCTCTTCCGGGTGAATGATGTAACCTGTGTTTCTGCCGATTTGACGTTTGAAATCTGGTGTTTGAGGTGAGTGGTAGATGGGGCTTTGGTCTGAAAACTCAGCAATCCAGCCGTCGGGTGTTTCTTTTACCTGCATCAATTTAAAGGAAAGGTAACCAAACAGTCCTTGTTTTCGGTCAGCTTGATAGTCGGTCTTTGCGATCAGTATCGGTGCTACGGTTACGCTTGTTTCTGGTGACAGCTTCAGTCGCATGACGTGTTCGATGATGGGCGCATCGGGATTGGTGATGCGAAGGTGAGTGATGTTAGCGGGCAACTGGATTGGATTCGTTTTTTTGAATCCGATCATCTCATAGAGTTGATCTCGCAATTCAGGATGTTGTCTGGAGATGACATGAAAGAGTTCATGGGCGAGTAATCGTGTTGGCGGATTGCTCTTGGTGCCTGTTTCTTGCGGAGGCAGTATGATTTCGTTTCCTCGTGTGTAGGCTGCTCCAGCTTCTTCCCGGCCGGTCGTATGGATCAGACTGACGGGTGCGTTCAATTTGATGCCGAGTGATGCCAGTGGTTCCTTCAGGGCGTCGATGGCTTGGTTGACAGCCTCGATGGCTTCGGGAGACCATGTTTGCGCCTGGTTGGCGACAAATTTCATGTAGTTCTTGGTTCCGGGGTCCTGTTGCACACTCATCCGCACTTTACGATCGAACGGGCTCATGGCGTTCGTGTAGATATCTTCCGTTGCCAGTAACGCTCGCGATGTCTCCACATCAGCGAACTGGAACTCAATTTTCGCGGGTTTGGAAGCGGGTGGAGCGGCGTGCACCGGTCCAAGCACAAGAGCGAAAAAGATCCCTTGAATTGCGGCATGTCGGAACATGAAATAACCTCAGCGATAGACGGGCAGAGCGGAAGATGGGTGACAGTTAGACTCTGGGTGAATGGATAACCCTGAATCTTGAATTCGGATATCAGTGTAACTGAATCGATTGCCGGCAGAGCTGCTGGGAGTCCGTTCAATGAGGCTGTGTCTGTATTCCGAGCATCGAAGACAATTCGCGAGCATCGAGAACAGGGCGAAAGGAAATGCTCAGTCACGGTATCATCTTGGTTTTTTACGCACGCCTCATTGAATTTTAACACATGTCTGAAAAATCACGACACATTTTGCTTGAAGCATGCGTTTGCTCAGTGTCAGATGCAGTGTCGGCGGTCGAGCACGGAGCGGACCGTTTGGAGTTGAATGTTGCAATCGAACTGGGGGGATTAACTCCTACAGTTGGTTTACTTCAGCAAGTGAAGGAAGCGGTGGATGTTCCAGTGCTGGCAATGGTTCGGCCCCGAGCTGGTGGATTCCGGTATTCAACGGGTGAGCAGCGGCTGATGCGTCGTGATGCACATGCACTGCTGAAAAATGGTGCTGACGGGATTGTCGTGGGTGCCATGACACAGTTGGGGACCGTTGATGTACGGTTCATGCAAAACCTGAAAGTGGCTTGCGGCGCACGGGATTTGGTTTTTCATATGGCCTTTGATTCATTGCCTGACCGCGAGGCAGCGATCGAAGATATGGTTCGTTGTGGTGTCTGTCGCGTGCTAACCGCGGGAGGCTGTAAGACAGCAGTGGAGGGTAGTGCTGCGATTTCGGAGTTGCAAACACTTGCAAATGACCGACTCGAAATTTTGCCGGGCGGTGGCGTTACAGCAGAAAATGTCAGGTCACTGATTCAGCTGACCGGATGTCGCCAGGTACACGGGTCGTTCAAGGTGCTGAAACATGATCCCGCGGGGCCGGTATGCTGTTCGACATATCCCGCCTTGAAGGTTGACCACATCAGAGCGGTGCGGAGTGAACTAGACCGGACGGCGAACGGGGAATAAGAGTGCGGCGTGTGAAGAGACTCATGCTATTGAGCTGGGCGTAGCGAGGTTTGTGTGAATGTCCATCGCTGATCGCCAGCAAATGGGTTCCCCGTAGGATCCGAGGTTACTAGCGGTATGGGCAAGGATGCTTGGTTTTTGTCGGCAGTTGCGATTGGCTGATGGGTTGGTCATGGGGCAAACTCACGAACCGGGATTTGGTGATCCACAGGGTTGAGTCAGCAGTAGATTTTCACGTCGCCACGCGTGATTTGGGATAGACTGAGATTGCTGGAAGGTGCGTCTGCCGTTGGCGTGCTTGTTGAATGCAGTTATGGTGAGTGGAAGTGTGTTTCGCTTGTTTTCCTGACGCTTTTCCCGGTAAAGTCGTTGTTTGCTTCGTTGTTTGCTTCCTTCGTTTGGGCACCGCTTGATACTTGGATCACGCTCACAGCGTGTCTGGCTGCGGGTTCGTGCGCCATTCCGGGGTGCTATCTGTTTTTGCGCAAACAAAGCATGTTGGCGGATGCGCTCACACATGCAGCGTTACCAGGCGTTGTCGCTGCCTTTGTGGCTGCCGGTTACTTGGAAGGGTTGGGTTGGATTGATGCCGAAGGTGGCTGGAGCGTGCGTCAGTTGTTGATGTTCGTGGGAGCAATGCTTGCAGGACTGTTGACTGCTTTTCTAACCGAATGGGTGACGCACAGCGGTTGGGTCCGGGGCGACGCAGCGCTCGGGGTCGTGTTCACGACTTTGTTTGCTGTTGGTTTGATCATGCTGCGGCAGTTTGCGGACAAGAGTGACTTGGATCTGGACTGCGTTTTGTATGGCCAATTGGAAACGGTTGGGCTGCGAGGAGGGTTTCCCGGTGAGGCGATTGCGAGCGGTTGCATGTTGACCGGAAACTTGTTGTTGGTTTTTATTCTGTTCAAGGAATTGATGATCACGACCTTTGATCCGGAATTGGCGCGTTCCCATGGGTTTCGGCCCAGATTGATACACTACGGATTGATGGCGTTCACGACAGCAACCGTTGTGACGGCTTTCGAAGTGGTTGGCAGCATTTTGGTGATAGGGATGTTGGTAATTCCCCCTTCGACCGCATTTTTTGTGACACGACGACTCAAGCCTATGATTGTTGTCTCAGTGCTGTCGGCTATGTCAGCATCAGTGTTGGGACACATTGCGGCCAATACATTGCCCGGTCCAATCACTTCTGCGCTCGGTTTGCCAGGGCCCGAGAGTGTGCGCACGTCAGGTGCCATTGTGGTAGTGGCAGCGGGGCAGTTGTTGGTGGCCGTCTTGTTTGGAATAGAACGGGGTGTTGTGGTAGACCGTTTGCGGCGTCGCAGGATAATTGTTGATGCCCGGTCCCAGTGAGCTTGATTGTATAGGTGGACAGGATAGATATGGGTTGTTTGAGGGTTGCTGGAACGTTCGTTCTTTTTTTCGCGGCTGATTGTGTCGCGGAAGACTGGCCTTGTTATCGAGGTCCGAACAATAACGGTGTGTCCAACGAAACGAATTGGAATTCAATATGGCCGCCCGAGGGTCCGCCTGTTGCTTGGCGATTCAACGTTGGCACTGGCTATGCTTCCGTCGTGGTCAGTGATGGCAAACTTTATACGGTTGGAAATTCAGAGGACGTCGACAACGTTTTTTGCCTTGATGCAGCGACTGGAAAACTGCTTTGGAAACGTTCGTATGCAAGTCCTGTTGATCCAAATGAGTTCGATGGTGGGCCGACCGCTACGCCGACGGTTCGCGGCGGAAGCGTTTTTACACTTAGTCGGACCGGCGATCTGTTTCGGCTTGATGCGATGACTGGTGAGGTGAATTGGACAGTTAATGTTCCTGAGATGACTTCGATTCGTATTCCTGGTTGGGGGTTTTCTGGTTCTCCGTGGGTGACTGATAGCGCCGTGATCGTTAACGTGGGCGACGCGGGTGTTGGCCTGTCCATCGATGACGGTTCTGTTCTCTGGGCATCAGCCGATAAGGACTCAGGGTATTCATCGTTTGTACCGTTGGGCCAGGACTCTGAAGAACGGTTGGTGTTTGGATCTGCACGATCGTATGTCTGCATCGACTCGCGAACAGGAAAAGAGCAATGGCGGCAGCGTTGGTTGACGACCTTTGGTTGCAACGCTGCTGATCCAGTGATCGTTGATGGTCAAGTGTTTCTGTCCTCAGGTTACAACCGCGGTTCGGCGCTTTTGGATGTGGCCAGTGGGAAGCCGCAGGTGGTTTGGAAACACAAGGAGTTTCAAAGCCAATTATCGAGCAGCGTTTTGTGCAGTGGCAGGTTGTACGGAGCGAACGGGTCAGTGGCCGAAGGGGCAAGTTTGGCGTGCCTCGGTCTTCCCGATGGAGAATTGTTATGGGATGCTGAGCAGTTCAAGATAGGTGGCTTGATTGCTGCAGGGGAACGATTGATCACCATGTCTGACGACGGTGTCTTGCGGGTGGTTGAGCCGGAAAACGCAGGTCCCGTGATCCGCAGTGAGTTTCGAGTTTTCGACGAGCAGTGTTGGACAATGCCAGTGCTTTGTAACGGTCGAATTTATTGTCGCGGGGCCGGCGGGGCTTTGGTGTGCGTGGATGTTCAGGTTCTTCAGTGACATTCCGAGCAATGCGTCACGGTAGTGCGGCCCCAATCATGGGGCGGGCGTCTAGAATGTAGACTGTTACTTTTTATCAGGATAATTTCCATGACAATGAAGCGAAGACAGTTCATCCAGTCGGCAGCAGTGGCAGGTGCGTTTGCCAGTGCTCCGATGATTCATGCGCAAAAGAACAAAGCGAAAAAATATCGCACCGCGTTGATAGGCTCAGGTTGGTGGGGAATGAACATCCTCAAAGAGGCAATGGCCGCGGGGAATGTTAAAGTCGTGGCGGTTTGCGATGTCGATAGCGACAAGCTTGAACTGGCTGCAGAGGAAGTCGAAGATTTATCGGGTGATATTCCACGCACATATGGTGACTTTCGGGAGTTGCTGGACAAGGAAGATGTCGAAATCGCGATCGTTGCGACACCTGATCACTGGCATGCGTTGAACACAATTGCTGCGATTGATGCGGGAGCACATATCTTTGTGGAAAAGCCTACCGGGCACACGATCGCTGAAAGTCGGGCGATGTTGGAAGCCGCACGCGCTAACGACAGGGTGGTTCAAGTTGGAATGCATCGCCGCATCGGGCCACATTACGTATCGGGAATGAAGTTTCTGAAAGATGGTGGTGCCGGCGATATCGGTATGGTCAAGGCGTTCGTGCACAATCGCGGCGGTCAAGAACTGCCGACGCCGAATAGTGATCCCCCGGAGCAGCTGGATTGGGAAATGTATTGTGGGCCGGCTCCGATGCGGCCGTTCAACCGAAAGATACATCCCGGTGGGTTTCGCCATTTTCTCGACTTTGCTAACGGAACGCTCGGCGACTGGGGAGTGCACTGGCTCGATCAGATTTTGTGGTGGACTGATGAAAAGTATCCAACGCAGGTGCATTCCGTTGGGGGACGGCCTGTCAAAGGTCCTGTTGTTCTGACTGACACGCATCAAACGACAGACGCGCCCGATCACCAAGTCGCGACGTATCAGTTTGAGTCGTTCACGGCTTACTGGGAACACCGTCGGTTCGCGGGAACCGGCCCTCAGAAATCATCGGTGGGGTGCCATTTCTACGGGACGAAGGGGACCTTCCACATGGGCTGGCGAGATGGCTGGACGTTCTACCCCGCGGATTCAAAGAAGGCACCGGTCCACGAGGATGCACAACACAAGGAACCTGATGGTCACAGTATCGGTCTGCTCTGGGCTGATTTCGTCAAGGCTATTGAGCAGGGTGGTCGACCAACTTGCGATGTTCAGATCGGGCATGATGCCACGAACTTGAGTTTGTTGGGAATGCTCTCAATGAAATTGGGGCGGAGTGTGCAATGGGACGGTGAAAAAGAATTGGTCGTTGGCGATGATGAAGCGAACGCATTACTGCGTCGTCCTTATCACAATGGCTGGCAGTATCCCGGCATGACGAACTCGTGATCAGTGGTTTGTGTTTTACCACTGGGTAGCCGATCTGCGATTAGATGGCCGATCTGCGATTAGATGGCCGATCTGCGATTAGATGGCCGATCTGCGATTAGATGGCTGGAACCGTATCGTTATCATTCGTGTGCGATGATGGCCCGTCTTGGTCGGGGGCTTCGGATTCCCGTTCGTTCAGCAGCGGATTGATCATACTTGCATCGCGTTCCGCCAGTTCGTGATTCAGAATTTCCAACAGTGTTTGCATGAATACCACCACCATCGGGCCAATCAGAATTCCGATGGGACCAAACACTTTGACGCCGCCAAGAACGCTCAGTAACGCGAACAATGGATGCATCGTTGAACGCCCATGCAAGACGTACATCTTGATTACGTTATCAATGGATGATACGACGCCGGCCCCGTAGATCAGCAGGAACACCGCGGCGTACCATCGTTGTTCAACAGCCCCCAGATAAATCAAGCAGGGGATCCAGACAGAGGCTGCACCTAGGAAGGGAACCAGCGCCATCAGACTGGTGATCAGAAACAGAAAGATGATCGAGTTGAATCCGAGTATCCAGAACGCGATGGCGGCCAGTATCCCCTGGGCAAGTGCACTGGAAACACTTGCCAACACGACCGCTCGGCTGGTTCTGTCAAATTCCAGCAGCAAACGGGCTTCGTAATTGTCATCCAGAGGGCTCAATCGCATCAGAGTGCGGATCATTGTTGCGCCGTCGAGAAGGAAAAAATAGATTGCGATGACAAGGACCAACGAGCCAATCAGGGATTGCAGCAAGAAGCCACCCGTCGCGCTGGTCACCGATACGAATCTGGGTTGTAGTACTTCGCGGCTACGGTTCAGAAGATCCTTGAAGGACTCCGTGCTTGGGTTGGCCAATAAGCGGACTTGGCTGCGAAACGTTCCTCCCAGCAGGATTCGCATCCAGGATCGAATGGCGGCTGATGCGATCACGCTCTGTCGGTGGAATTGTTCTTCGTCACTCAGATTTCCGATCAGTTCATCGGATTTTGGATCGGGACTGCTATCGCGATGCTGATTGACGGATTCGCGAAATTCAAGCAGCCTTTGCTCGGCTATTCTGGCGGCTTCGTCAGCAGTTGCTGGCCCAGGTACTTTGGTTTGCAAGTAACGAACCAGCGTCAGAGCCTCCGTGATATTTGCTACGACCAGTTCCTTTACGATCTTGGAATCGGTTCCAAGCAGGGGAGTACCTTCGACGCTAGGCCGTTCGGGTTCATCCAAGTTGTCAGAGAGAACATCCAGTCGGCGGAACTGTTCGGGATAGGGGAGAGAAATCCCCAGTTGTTCTCGACCACGGTCCAAAGCGGATGACAGGTCCTTGAAGTTGACGTGACTCACCATCGCGGTGAATTGACTAGCTGCAATGGAAAGCAGCAGAAACACCGGCAACAATACGATACCCATGATCAACAAGGTGGTTGTCATGGACGCGATTTGTCGACGATTCCCTAGCCGAGTCAAAAGTTTTAAATGGACCGGGCGAAAGATCACCACCAGCAGAGCTGCCAAAAAGAGCGGCACAAAGAAACTTGCCATGACTTTGTAAAAGAGAGCACCGACCGCTATGATCCCGAGTATCAGCATGGCAACGGAAAGGATCCGCGACAGGGATGGCAGGGGCGGTAGCACAGGCCCGGCGGCTGGCTGCGTTGTGTCGGTGCTGCTGACCAACTTTGCCTGATCCGTACCGGTGCCGCCGATTGTTGTGTCTCCGCCACTTTTTGCGGCTGATGATTTTGGTTTTGCGGGGCTGTTTCCAGAGGGTTGCGTTTTCTTCTGGTTTTTGCGTTTCGACATCTGGGTGGGACTCGGAAAAAAAGATCAAGATGATGAACGTGATGATCAGGTTTATAGTGTCGCACAACCCGAAGCTAGTGCCAGAGTGCCGCAGGCGAATTCTGGATGATCTGGCGTTGAAAACCGGGCTTGTTGCTCAATTCAACCACCTGCGCAACTGAGGATAGCGGGTTGAGTCAGAAAGAAGATGGATCAAAGACGCCGACACCCGGTGTGGGGTGGAGGCTCCATTTTATTCGCATCGCCAAATGGATGATCGCAGTGATCGTCGTGGTTGGCTTGGGGTACGCCGGGCGTTCTGCTCTAACGCAGTGGCGACAAGAACAACAGAAGGTCCAGTCTGAAATCGACGAAATCGATGCGCAGTTGAGCCGGCTCAACAACAGTGACCGAATCGAACTGCTGGAACAACGCGATGCAATGGCGGCATCATTGCCCAGTTGGCGTACCATTCGGTGGGGACGCTGTGTTGGGGCGGGGGTACTCTATGCGTTGGGACTAATTCCCTCCGGGTTCCTGCTGCGCCGTGCATTGGTTTCGCTTGGTCAGCGTCCGAGGTTGATGACGGTGATCGCAGCGCAGTTACTAGGGCATATCGGTAAATACGTTCCTGGCAAGGCGATGGTGATCGTGATCCGCGCGGGTGTGTTGGCCCGGGATGGGGTGAAACCCGTGCAGGCGACTATGAGTGTTTTTCTGGAAACATTCCTGATGATGGCCGTGGGTGGAACGGTAGCCGGGATCGTCGTGCTTTGGCTCCCAGTACCTCGATGGATTGCGATGATGGCCGTCGGTATTTCAGTCTTAGCCAGTGTGCCAACCTTTCCGCCGATGTTGAAAATTGTTGCGGCTCGGCTCATGAAGACTGACACCGAGGCAAGTGATGCCGACATTGGCTGGGGGTTGTTCGCGTCGGGGTGGGCGTGGTCAACACTGTCATGGCTATTGATCGGTGCATCCTTCACGCTACTGGTGACTGCCATTCCCAGTGTTCAGCCGCTGCCCGAGATGATGGAACTGTATCTCGTCTGCACTGCAGCGATCAGCTTGGCCGTGGTGATCGGCTTTGCTTCGCTGTTGCCTGGTGGAGCAGGCATCCGTGAATTGGTGGTCACCACCGTTTTGGCAGTTGCTTTAGGGGCGACGCATGCGATTCTTGCAGCAATCGCTGCCAGAATCCTGTTTGTTGTAGTCGAGGGCTGCGTGGCGTTAAGTTCAACTCTCTGGCTTAAATTTGGGATTCAAGAGTCCATGACGGATAGTTAGACAGAGCGAACATGATGCTCTTTTTGCACGTCAGCACCGCAGTCGGTGAGAAAGTGACGCCGTGGTACAGCAATGAGAGATTCCTGAGATGATTTGACCCTGTTCGTCGGTCCTGAATCGAGCCAACCGCTCGACGAGACTATAAGTAAATTGGCTTCTGGAAAATGGGCTCTACCGCAATTTTTTGGTTCGACATGTTCGTGGACCATTTGCCTGTTACCGCATGAGTACGGGGCTGAGTTGACGAGGTCCGCTCGGGGTCAGGCTGTTAGGTTGTTGCGGCATCGTTGAGAGGGCGTGATTGCTAGGGTATCGCGACTACCGTAGAATGCCGCTGTGTTTTTTCCGCCGCGGCACAACCTCATTTCCAGCCAACCCACAGACTTCACTTTGATAGCTGCAATCAGATCCTTTTCGCCAGCGTTCATGCTCTTGGCGTTGACGGTGGCGTTGACTTGGACGCATGGGTGGGGGCCGAGGGCTGCTAACTCACAAGAGGCCGACTCGACCTCTGGCGTCAAGGCATCTCGGCCAGAACCAACGCTGACCGTGACACCCTCAGGCGTGTCGCGAAATGTTGCTGGCCGATGGTCAACGGTGGGCGTCAATGGGTTGAATAAGACTGCTCAAGACGCTGAGGAAATCAGCATTGTTACGGTGGGTGATGACACTGACTTGCAATATGCGAGACGGCTTTGGGTTCCCGCGATGTCCCGCCGTCAGTCATGGTTGCCGCTGCAGATTTCATCTGACATCTTGCCCGATAAGCTTCAGGTCGAGATGACCATGATGCAGTTGACGGAAACAGCGAATGGAGAAGAGTTCAAAGCGAATGAAGTCGGAATGCCCAAGGGCAAGCGTTCCCTGCTGATGTCGCAGGACTCGTTTCGTACCGGGATCTTGCTGTCACCCCGTGTTCAGTCATTTGAGAGTAACTATAAGGCGGACGTGATTCGAAATATGCTTTACGCTGCATCTGACACGCTAATGTCTGGGGGACAAGATCTTGGCATGATCGATCTGACTGGCGGGTTTATTCCTCCAACCTCCAAGCCGCTGGATGCACTCGATCAGATCGTGGTTGCCAACGATGGTGTTCTTGCTGACACCGTGGGCGTGCAGCGGATTCGTACATGGCTGCACTCAGGTGGGCGGCTCTGGGTGATGGTAGATCAGATGACACCGGAATCGGTTCAGAAGCTGATCGGAGCTGCGGCCTGCTACAGCATCATTGACAAAGTTGAGTTGAATGAATATCAGATTCGTGTTCTCGCTCTCCATTCGTCGGGTAAGGATAGTTTTACCGACATGAGTTTCGAGAATCCGATTCCCTTTGCCCGGGTGGTAGTTGATACCAATGATGTGGTCTGCGATATCGATGGATGGCCCGTCGCGTTCTGGAAGCAGGTTGGGAAGGGTGAGGTGCTGTTCACTACGCTGGGTGCGCGCGGTTGGCTGACCAATGGCGAAATGTCGCCAGCCCTACAGACAGTTGCGAATCGTTTCTTTGTGACCAAACTGGACGAACCGCGGCATGTCGCCGAGATCTCTCAAGTACTGAATAGCGAAATTGGATACACGATCCCCAGTCGAAGTTCCGTTGCTTGGGTACTGACCGTGCAAATGTTGGCGGTTTTACTGGGGGGACTGTGGTTGGCTCGGATCAAGAAACTACAGCATCTGGCTGTGCTGGTTCCCATCTCAGCACTGTTGGCAACGGTCACCTTGATATCGATGGGGAAATTGAATACCTCGCAAGTCCCATCGACCATTGCCACTGGCCAAATCGTGCGAACCACGCCTGACAGCGCAAATGCTGGGGTCAATTCCGTTTCCGCCGTTTACAGCCAGGAGCAGCGAGAATTGGCGATCGTTTCCTCTGGTAACAGCACCACACATTTGGTGTCCGAGAGTGTTGGTGGAGCGGCGACCCGCATTGTCTGGGACGACACTGGCGGTTCACGTTGGTACTTTGTCAACCAACCCCCGGGGGTGGTTCGGCATGTCGAGACCGAAGCAGTGGTTCCACTTCCAGTTCCGTGGAACGCTATTGGGACATTCACACCCGAAGGATTTGAGGTGCGAACCGAGGGGATTGATGCTGCGGCCTGTGAAGATTTGGTGGTGTGCGCTGCGGCGGCACCCAGTTTGTCTCTGGGACAGGTAGATTTAGCCTCAGCAACCTATCGCGGCAAGGAGTTGTTGCCGCCCGATCGATTCATGGACGACAGCCTTTTGTCCGAGGTCAAGCAAATGCGGCAAGAATTGCTCCGCGAACTTACACGCCCGCTAAGCAATTTTCTGACTCCTGAACCTGTCTTGATGACCTGGACCAAACCGGTTGATGCAGGGGTTCAGTTTGGGGATGGGTACGAGCATGTTGGCTGGGCACTTGTGTCCATGCCAGTTCGATACGAGCGGACACCGTCAGCGACGAATTTCAAGGTTCCGGCCACCTTTGTTCGTCAAGGTCCATTGCTCGGACAAGTCGGTTCGATGTTTTTCAATGCCGCTACAGGAAAATGGCTTGATGGTCTTTTGAAACCAGGGCAGGCCGAAGTTCGCTGCTCTGTTCCGCAGTCAGTCATGCCATGCGATTTGAAAAGGGTAAACGTCGATCTTAAAATGAACGCACCGGGCAGGACCGTCTTCATCAAGGGTTTTGTGAATGGAAAATTCAAGACATTGCGAGAACTGGTCAGCCCCATTGAGAGGATTCAGTTTTCGATTGAAGATATCGAGGCGCTCCAGTTGGATGCGGAAGGTGGCTTGCGAATCGCTATTGAGGTTTCAGAATCCGATGAGCAAATCGCGATGGCCAGGGATGCCAAGGACGACAAGGATGCCAAGGACGACACAAGGGTTACTGATACGGCCCCAATCCGAAAAACGTGGGGAATTGATTATCTGCGGGTCGGGCTGGAAGGCACCGCGAAGTGAACGACATACATACGACCGGCAAACGGTAACGGAGAAGTAAGTGGGTGTTAGCAACGCGGTCATTCAAATTGATCAATTATCGAAACAATACGGTGAATTCACCGCATTGGATTCACTGTCCATGCAAGTCGAGAAAGGCCAGATTCTGGGCTTCATTGGACCCAATGGTGCAGGGAAAACGACCACCATTCGCATCCTTGTTGGACTGCTGAAGCCAAGCAGCGGAACGGCCAGCATCGCTGGTGCCAACTGCCTGACGGAATCCCGCAAGATCAAACGGTTGGTCGGTTACATGCCCGATGAGTTTGGCAAGTACAACAACATGCGAGTTAACGAGTACCTGGACTTCTTTGGTGCGGTGTACGGAATCTCGCGTAAGCCACGAATGAAACGGATTGATGAAGTACTTGAAGTCACGGGCGCCACCTACATGAAGGATCTCTTCGTGGATGCCTTGAGTCGCGGCATGCAGCAGCGTGTTGGATTGGCAAGGACTCTGATGCACGACCCTGAGGTTCTGGTTCTTGATGAACCCGCGAACGGTTTGGATCCACAGGCGCGAATCGACATGCGAACGCTGTTGCTGCAACTTAGTGAGATGGGCAAGACACTGATTGTTACCAGTCACATCCTTCCCGAGTTGGCTCGCGTGTGTGATGTTGTCGCTATGATCACCAAAGGAAAACTCAGAGCGTTTGGGACCGTCGACAGTATCATGCAGGACATTCAGCAGCGTCGAACATTTGAGATTCAACTGCTAAATCGTGATCGGGTGAAATCCGTCACAGCAACCGTGCAAGGCTGGCTTGATGGACAGGCTGAACGCGAGAAGGGAGGCACTGGACAGGCGACCAACGCAGAGGCCGAGCAGATGGTGCGGTTTTCCACCAGTCTGGCTGATGATGATGTCGCTCCTTTGTTGGCGCAGTTGGTGCAGCAAGGCGAACCGGTGTCGCAGTTTCGGGAAGTAGCGACAGACCTTGAAGACGCGTTTTTGCACGTTGCGAATGAAGAGTCGGCAGCGAGGCCCAGTGTTGAGTCTGCGGAGGTTACCGCATCATGAACCCAGTGATTCGTCGTGAATTTGTCGGGATTCTTCGATCGCCCAAAGCGTTTGGGATGCTCGTCTGCCTGACCGTTGTATTCTCGCTGGCCGTGTTGATGAGGTGGCCGGCGGATGCATCGGTAGATCTGTCAGGAGTGCAATCGTTACAGGTCTTTCGGATTTTTGCCTACGGTTTGATGGCGGGCGTGATTTTTCTTGTGCCTGCGTTCCCAGCGACCTCGCTGGTCAACGAAAAGACGAGTGGCACCTTGGCTCTGTTACTGAATTCACCCCTCAGTGGTTTGTCGATCTATATCGGGAAAATTTCTGGCGTTCTGTTGTTCAGCCTATTGGTTCTCACCTGCAGTTTACCGGCGTCCGCGGCCTGCTATGCGATGGGAGGAATCGATGGTGTCCAATTCCTGATGTTGTACTTAGTGCTCAGTTTGTTGGCGCTGCAGTACGCGACGCTGGGGATGCTGATTAGCAGTTATGTTCAGTCAAGTGATGCTGCGGTACGAATCACGTACACGACCGTGCTCGGGCTTTTGTTTCTGACGCTGTTGCCCCATGCCTTCTTTCGGGGTACCGGAGTCGGGGGGGATTTCGCGGTGATGGTCGGGACATGGTTGAGGAATGTTTCGCCATTACCTGCTGTCATGGAAATTCTTGGCCAAGCAGATGTCGCTTCCTACGGATTGAAGTCCTTGCCCAGTGTGGGTGGCTTCATTGTGCTGGCTGTGGCGAGTGCGTTTGGTTTTGCAATCTGGTGTGTTTTGCGGCTCAATCATCGCATTTTTGACCAGTCGCGGTCCAAGGGCGTGATCACGAACGACATGAATCGGATGTCGAGACTGTTTCGGCGTTTGATGTACGTGGTTGATCCCCAGCGTCGCAAGCGTGGGATTCCCTGGTATCTGAATCCGGTGATGGTGAAGGAATTCCGTTGTCGGCGGTTCGGTCGATCACAATGGTTGCTGAGGTTGGTGTCAGTTTGTGCTGTTGTTTCGATGGTCCTGACATACATGGCAGCAGCCAGTATTACGTCTTGGGGTGTGGAAACAATTGGTGCTTTGTTGGTGCTGCTGCAGGTATTGCTAGTGGTTGTGCTGGCACCGAGTTTGGGATCTGGCCTGGTCAGCGGAGAACGTGACAGCGGTGGGTGGGAACTGCTTCGGATGACGCCGATTTCATCCTTTCGGTTGATTTTCGGCAAGTTGATGAGTGTCGTTTGGACACTCGTATTGGTGCTGATGGCGACCTTGCCCGGTTATGTAATGATGGTGCTGATTGCCCCTGAAATGACCCACCAAGTGCAGCAGGTTTTGGTCTGTCTACTGTGGATTTCCATTTATGCTTTGGCTATCAGTTCTGCCGTCGGTAGTTTATTCAAGTCGACGGCTGTTTCGACGTCGGTCACTTACGTCGTTGTGATTGGGATCTTTCTGTTTCCGGTTTTGGTTTGGCTCGGGCGGGATGCGCCATTCGGATTTTCGACCGTTGAGACCGCGTTATTGACAACTCCCGTTGGTGCCGCCTTGAGCGTGATTCAGGCACCTGGTTTTGAATCGTACGAGCTGCTGCCTCTATCCTGGTGGATCGCTGGTGCTCTCTCGTTCATCATGTTTCTCGTTCTAGGGGTGCAAGTGTGGCGACTCTCTCGCGCGGTTTGAAAATGTTACGACTGATGGTTGCTGGACTGATGTTGCTGGCTGCGGGGACGCTTCATGTTGCTGTCGCTGCGGAGGGCGACCCCGGGGATGAAGTGCCGGGAAGGTTTCAGGAATACGACCTGCTGATGAAAGTGCGTCCAGATTTGGCCTTAATCCCCGGCGACGAAGAAAAGTTCCCTGTCGGTTTGAAGGTGCTTTGGTTGAGAGCGTTGAAACGTCCCGATCCGGAACTGCAACGACTCGTCATAGATACGATGGCAATGGCTTACGAAGAGAACTTGCAGGGCCTTGAAATTGCGGTCGGTGAGCTTGCGAAACTGGCTTCGGCTGACGATCAGGATTTGGATGTGCTGCGTGCAACCGTCCAAACACTGATTTTGCTTGACCCACGTGAGCACGAGGAATTGTTCGCCAAGTTGGCGGTCGTCAAGGGGCGTGCGATTTCTGAAATCGTTGAACCCGCTTTGACGGCATGGGGATCCACTGTCATGCAGCAAGATTGGGTGGAAAGGGTTGAGGAACAGTCAGCCAGTGCCAGCCAGATGATTCTAGCCATGAAAGGGATTGCCGCGATCAAAGCAACGAAGCCGAAAAATGCTCTCCAAAGGTTGGCACGCAATGCCAGTGCATTGAGGCAATTGCGCATCACCGCGGCACGAACCTTGGGGAAAGTTGATCCCAGCGGGCAGGTTCAACTCGCGACAGATATTCTGGCTGAAAAATCACGGCCGCAGGCTCTTAACGCCCTGCTGGCGCTGGCAGCGATCGAATCAGATGATTCGGAGAATTCAATCGCTGTATTGAACGGTTTGGTCAACAACGAGAACAGTGCCGTGCAATCGGAAGCGTTGCGGCATTTGTACCGGATTGACTACCAATTGGTTGAACCATTCGTAGATCAGTTGATCGGCAGTCGTGATGTTAACGTACGCTGGTGGTGCGTGAAAACTATGGTGGATGGGCTGGATAGCAAACGGGTCGCCATGCTTGCCAGTTTGCTGGACGATCTGAATCCTACCTTGAGGCGTTTCGCTGGCAGTTCGCTGGTTCAGTTCGGCGACTCGGCGGATCTCAAACCCATTGTCATTAAGGAAGTTCAGAACGTTCTTGCCAAAAATGGTTGGCGCGGTTGCGAGCAAGCCTGTGTTGTGTTGGCGAAACTGGATCACGACCCAAGCGCTCAACGTATGGTTGAGTTGTTGGGGCATCCGCGGGGCGATGTCCAAGTTGCCGCTGCGTGGGGTTTAACCCAATTGCGGGTGGCTGAGGTTTTGCCAGATATGTTGGATCATGCGGAAAGCATTTACCAGGGACTTTCTTCAAATCAATTGAATGCCAGAATGCCGGGTGTCACCTTGCATCTTGCCCACCTTTACCTTGCCTTTGGCGACCAGGCGTACACACCCTCTGAACCGCTATTACGTAAGATGATTGAGAAGAGCTACGAGTATGGTGAGTTTGCACGCCCCGCTGCGATCTGGGCTCTCGGGATGTTTCACGAAGGAGATGCCGATTCTGATTTGGTACCGCTTCTGACTGAGCGTCTGCTCGATGAAGAGGTAGAATTTCCAGAGATGATTTTTGTGCGGGTGATGTCAGCGGTGTCATTGGGTCGCATGAAGGCGACTACCGTTGTCGACGAAATTCAAGGCTACGTTGAACTTGGGGATTTGGTGGGTAGTGCTGCACGTTGGTCTGTAGAGCAGATCACGGGCACGCCCGTCCCCGTTCCAAGTATGAGGCGAACGACAAACACGAAGGACCATTGGTTTTTGACACCCTTGCCAGCCGATCCGAGGTAGCTTGTTGGCTGTAGTGCTTCGTTTGCGTTTTCGTATGCGATCGCATCTGGCTGCGAAAATGCACTGAGTTGATCCGCATTCCGTTGTCAGTTCGAGTGTTCGTTGACGGTTAGGGTGTCGGTTGCTCAACCACCTGGCTGGAACTTTGCAGGTAGGCAAACAATTCGAGGACTTCCTGGCTGGATAAGTCCTTGAGCAGCCCTTCGGGCATCAGCGACGTCTGCTTCTGTTTCTTCGTTTCGATCTCGCTGACATCCAGAGTGACAATGTCGGTTGCGGTTTGCACGGTCACGGTGCTTGTGTCCTCGCGGACAGGCACACCGGAGATGACACGCCCGTCGTTCAATAGAAAGAGCGATTGCCTCATGCCCAGAGGGACAATGCGACTGGGGTCGATGATGTTATCCAACAGGTAATCGACGCTATCCCGGTTTGATCCCGTTAGGTCGGGGCCCACCTTACTACCTTTGCCAAACATGATATGACAGTTGCCGCAGAGTTTGGTAAACGTTTTGCGTCCATTGCTCATGTTGGCTTCCAACAACGATTCTGGCTCGAGACTCGTGCGGTATTGAGCAATGGCATTCTGTTTGCTAGCGGTGGATGCCTGGATTGTACCCCAGTGGTTTTCCAGTAAAGTCTGGAGTTTTGGATCGCCCAGATTTGCAATTCGACTGGCGGTGGACGCCGGGATGTCGGCAGCCGTAATGGATCCGTCTGCCAATGCCTCTAGAAGGATGGTGGCGTAGGACGCCCGAGATGCGAGCGTTTCAATGATGGCAGGCCGGTGATCATGCTTTGCATTGGCGAACATGCTCATGAGCTGTTTGGGAACCGTTGGTGATTCGTATAACGCCAGACCGCGGATTGCTGCTGCCCCGACCACTTTGTCGGATTTCAATGCGAGCAACGATGACAGAAGGCCATCGGGGCCGGCACCCAGTACCACTTTCAAAGCTTGCTGCCTTGCCGCTGGATCAGCTGATTTGTTTCGTGCGATCTTAAGCAGCGAATTGATGGTGCGGCCATCTCCAAGTACGACGAGAATCTCTTCTGCCAGCGTTTTCAGTTGGCTGTTTGATGACTTAACAAATTGCTGGACAGCTATCCGCCACTCGGGCACCGAGGCTATCTTGCGGCGTCCTCGCAGGGCCGCGGCTATCCCCTGCAGGTAGTCGGTTGCCTGGGCATCGGACGCCTGTTGAGCTACCGCCAGCAGTCGCGTGACAACGGTAGGATTAGCGTCAATTTGACTTGTCAGCCGCCTGGCAATGTGCCTTCTGATGAGTGGGAACACTGTGTCTTGCGCGAGGGCGAGAGCGTTATCAGGATCGATCGCAACTGCGGGTTCAATCCCATACCAAAGCATGAGTGGCTGGACGCGATCACCAACGTCAGCGGCGCATCTGGTCAGCGGTCGAGCCATTTGCCAGCGTTGCGAAGGTGGCAGTCGTTGCATCGCAGACGCCAGATACAATCGGACCAGGCCAGATTGTTCACTTTGGGCCAAACGTGTCAATCCTTCGATCACGCGAGTTGAGGGAGTTCCATCGTCCACTAGAAATCGACTCGCCCAAATGCGTATGTGTTCGTTCGGATGCTCAAGTTGTTGCAGAAGCCATGACTCCGGGGCGGCATTAACGCAATACAGGCACCACATTGCACGCAGCTTTCTTGTGATGTCCGGGTGGGTCGAAAATATTTGTTGAAGGCTCTGTACCTGTGGCGTGAGGTCTCGTCCGGCGAATGCCAGTTCTTGAAGTTTACGGCGTGCGTGACGGACGAACCAGTCATTGGGATGCAGTTGCATCTGCACGAGACGCTCGGGTGACGTGGTTGCGAGGTTGAGTTCCGTTTCGGTCTTTTGTTCTGGTTTTCCTGCGAAGCTGATTTTGTAGATGCGGCCGCTCGTGCGGTGCACACCGTCTCGATCGTGGCATTCGCCCAGATCAGACCAGTCTGTGATGTAAACGTTGCCATCGGGTCCATATTTAAGTTCCACGCCTCGAAACCACGGATCGTTGGCAATTAGAAAATCGCGGCCATGCTGTGCGGTATAGCTGTTTCCCTGGCGGACGAGATGATCCATGTTTACCCGCCTGCCGTGTGTGTTGCACATGAACATGGCGTTTCGATATTCGTCGGGCCATTTTCCGCCCAGGTAAATCATGCCGCCTGCATGCGAATGTCCTCCGCCATGAACATCGTGGCGACCGTCGTATTTCTTTCGGTTTGTATTTCCTGTATCGCCAGCCTTGCCAAGAGTGTCCCAGTGAAAATGATCGGCCGTGGGTGAGATCAACTGATACAGGTGCGGGTTGAAGTCGTCACCAAACATACGTTCATAGTGAGCGCCGGGTACGACATGCCACAGATGGTTGATCACATTGTTCGTGAAAAACCATTGTCCGTAATCATCGTAGTCCAGTCCCCATGGGTTGGTTGTGCCGTGGGTAACGACTTCAAACGTTTTCCGTGTCGGGTGGTATCGCCAAATTGAACAGTTCAAACGGGTCCGCTTGCCGCTTGGTGTTTCGGGAGTTCCGACCGTGGACGTGTCAGTGATCCCGTGACGACCGTACAGCCAACCGTCTGGACCCCACCGCAAACCGTTGACCATATTATGCCGGGCTCGCGTGCTGAATCCATCAAGCAGGATGCTGGGTTCGGAATCGGGCTTGTCGTTCTGATCGCGATCGGGAAGAAATAATAGATTGGGCGCAGAAGTGATCCAGACACCTCCGAAACCGAGGGCGATGCCCGTCAGACGCTGACCCTCATCCCAGAATACCTTGCGTGTATCAAAGGTGCCGTCACCGTCTTTGTCTTCCAAAATCAGAATGCGGTCCCGACGCTCCAAATCATAGTTGCCTTCGTAGGTATAGCACTCCACAACCCACAACCTGCCGCGGT
The DNA here is from genome assembly GCA_028823035.1 of Rubripirellula sp. Classification (GTDB taxonomy): domain Bacteria; phylum Planctomycetota; class Planctomycetia; order Pirellulales; family Pirellulaceae; genus Rubripirellula. The sequence goes on along the minus strand of JAPKCI010000050.1, from coordinate 12,550 downwards.
CATCAATGTCGAACGCTATCGGTTGGTGGACGTCGGGGTCACCCGCAAAAAGTGACACCGTGAATCCGTCGGGCACAGCTATTTTGGACGCCGCTGCCAGTGGCGTGGGTGGATGTTCGTCAGGGGCTTGTGTGTTGATTGCGTGCGGAGTGTCCAGGTCCTGTCCGTAAGTCAGTGACGGAAGGGTCAGGATCAGGAAAATCGTCAGGTGATAGTTCATTAGCTGAATTGTTCGTGTGTGGAAGCATGCCGACTGTTACAGAATACCGACTGTTGCTGAGGAGTGTCGGACCATGACACAGAAATTTTCCGTGCACGTTTCACAGGGCCTTAGAGAAAGAACCTTTGAAGCTGTGTCTGCAACCGGGGAACGTGTCCTGCATTCCTTGTGTTGGCGGATTTGATTGACGACCAGACAATTCAATGGATTCGCTGAACTCAAGTCGTTAATCAAAAAATGGACGACAGCAGTGCTGGCAATGTCCTACCCAGTTATTGCTGCACAGACGCTACCAATGATGATAAACATGAGCCCGAATCTGACGGAGATCAAGACCGGCACATCCGTGATCGAACAAATAATACGCTGATCACTCCACGAGGAGGGAACAACACAATGCACGCAGTCATTCCGATCCCATCGAAATCCCAATGGCGATGGCGCGGGTTGTGCACAGGCAAGATGCAAAGGATGCTGCGGGTTCTTTACATGGACAGGTTAGAATGGATTTTTGGCTAGGCTGTCGATGCAGGTAAGTCGGGATGATGTGTTGTGGGCTATCCAGACTGTCCAGCAGAGCACCGATGTATTACTCGGTTCGCTCTTGAGTGAAACTTATGGGGCAACGTTGGGTGTGTTTCACCCTTTGTCTGACGCTGTGATGTAACCCACGACGGGGTTCATATCGAGTTTTGAACGATGAGTTTTGATCTAGCAAACCAACTCCGAATCGGTGCAAAATGAGAGAGTCGGAGACGGGGATACCCGTGTTGTACAGCCCGAACCTGATGTTTCACGCAGACTGCTGGTTTATCTTGCCTGTTCGGGGCGACCACTCGAATTCACGGAAGTGTGTCGCGATTCGCCCGGCAAAAACTTGTCTTAATGATGGCACGCGATATCATTGGCGATGCCACCAAGGATCGGGTGTGACGTTACTGTAGGCTCAAACTAAGCCATAAATCTGTTGTTTGGCGGCTCGTAAGGTCCAGTTGGATTAAGCTGGTCGGGTACGGGCCGCTGTGTGCACAACAGGCAGTGCGTGAGACGGCAGGGTTGCTTCGGAGCGGACAACCAATGTTTTCAGGGAATATCCGATGTGGCAGACAGCAAAGACATACCGTTGGAATTTCAGTGCTGTGATTCTGGTCATGGGTTTTTGTACAAACGCCCGTGGCGAAGGATTGCCAAGTCAGTCTGACGGCGGCTCCCTACATCCACTTGTTTCAACCATTCAATTTGCTCAAACGCGTCAATCTTATATCCGCGAACATGTGCGGAGCTACAGTTGCCAGTTGGTAAAGCGCGAACGTATTGGCGGACGTATGCAAGCCTACCAGTATGCGGATGTGATGGTCCAGTGTTCGCGACAGCAGGATGGTGAATCTGTTCAACCGATGTCGGTTCTGATGAAGTTCTTGGGTCCGGCAAAAATGAAGGGCCGAATCGTTCTTTACACTGAAGGTATGAATGACGACCTTGCCTCGGTGCGGATGGGTGGCATCGGTCTGTTCAAAAATGTCGAATTGCAAATCGACCCGTATGGTGACGCTGCAAAACGCGAAAGCCGATACCCCGTCACGCAGATTGGTTTTGAACAAATCATGCAACGCCTGATTGATCATGCCAATGATGATTTGCGTGCGGACCCGGAGGGGCGAAACACGACCGTAAAGTATTTTCGCAACGCAAAGTTAAAAGATCGCACTTGCACGCATATTCAGGTGGTGCATCCGCAGCGATCCGATTCACTGTCCTTTCATAAGGCCAGCCTCTACGTTGATGACGAATTGAAGGTACCGGTCAGGGTGGTAGTCTACGATTGGCCCGCAACCGGGGATTCCGAGCCGACTCTTATCGAGGAATACAACTATCTGAACCTGCAGCTTAACGTCACTCTGCCGGATGATGTTTTTGAGAAAACAAAGTACTTCAACGAGAAGTGATGTTGTTGTCACATTGCCGTTGTGTTTCAGCGCAAGGCTGAATTGACTTGTTGCCGGATGCTGGATCTAAGGGTTGCGTTGCCAGGGTTTGCAAGCGTCCATAATACAATCTGATAATTGCCGGTCGTCAGGTTGATTCGGATGCTCGCTTGCGCCGGCGGCAACGATCCATTGTGGGAAATCGTGGTTTTCTGATTGTCGACCGTTCGCGTCCAGCCATAGCCGTAAGGTTGTTCTTTGAATGGTTGCGATACGTATTGTTTCCACGCAGGCGGGCTAAGAACTCGCTGGCCGCCAGCGACGCCATGGCCAATGATCATTCTGGCGAATCGTTGTAAATCTTCGGCGGTTGTGTGGATGCTGCCACCGACGAGTGGCAATCGCATTTCTTTCCCTAAAAGGTGCGGAGGGGGAGATTGTTCAAAGCCACCTGTTGCAATTGACGCACCTTCTCTGAGGTTGGGAAAGAAAGTTGTGGATGACATCTTTGCCGGCGTGCAAAGGTACTCTTGCAGGAGTGTGTCGATTGGTTTTCCCGTGGCGTTTGCAGCGGTGGCGCCCACCAGGCAATAGCCGGCCCCGCTATAGGCGAACTTTTGCCCCGGTGCAGAGATAAGTGGCTGACTGCTAATCAAATCGACCGATTGTTCCAAGGTGAGACGGAAATCCCGAATCGCTCTCAACTGAAGTTGATTGAGCTTTACTTTCTGTGAATAGATGCCCCCTCGGTGCGAAAGTAGTTCCCTGAGGTTCGGTGAACGGGTGGCTGTCCCATTCGTAAGCCGCGGTTGATTAAAGTTTGGGATCCACTTTCCCACGGGGGTCTCAAGGTTGAGTTTCTGTTGGTCCACGAGAGCGAAAATGACAGCTGAAATTAATGGCTTTGAGCAGGATGCAATGCAAAACATGGATTCACTGGTAACATGACGCTGATCGTCTGGACCCAAAAAACCCAAATTCGTGCTTCGTATCGGTTTCTGAAGCCCTGAACTTGTCAATATTTGTGCCCCAACAACCGAACCCTGCTGCACTGCTCGATTGAGTACTTCTGCAACGGAGTTGGATGGGGTTTGAGCCTGACCCTGACCAGAGACAAGGACCAACCCAATGAACAAGTTCAGGCTCAGTTGATTCTGTTTTACATGGCAGAAATGGCTTTGAAATGGGCGCAAGGGGATGTTCATTACTTGGATTTGGTCTCAGGTTGGCTTTCGCTCAACGTTGCGTTCGAAAAAGCACGCGGTTGTCGATACATCAAGGAAACGTAATGATTCTACACGACACGCTTGCTAAATTCTCCGCGTCAGGACAATTACGCCGTTGCCTCCTAAAAAGACAAATCGAAAGGCCCCGGCTCATTCACGTGAGGCAATTCGCATTCGGGGTGCGCGTGTCCATAACCTGCAGAACATCGATCTGGATCTGCCACGCGATGCGATGACTGTGATCACAGGAGTGTCAGGAAGCGGAAAAAGTTCGCTGGCCTTTGACACTTTGTATGCGGAAGGTCAACGACAGTACATCGATAGTCTCTCCACGTATGCACGGCAGTTTCTTGACCAGATACCAAGGCCTGACGTCGATTCCATTGATGGTTTGGCGCCCACTCTTGCGATCGACCAGAAGGCCGGCGCGTCGGGTGCTCGAAGCACTGTGGCCACGATCACGGAGATTTATGATTACCTGAGGTTGTTGTACGCGAGGGTTGGGACGCCCCATTGCGGCGATTGTGGTTCTGCAATTGCACAACAATCAGCCGACGCGATTCGGGATTCGTTGCTCGGACTGCCTGAGAAAACCAAACTTGTCTTGATGGCGCCTATGGTCCGCGGTAGACGTGGCGTGCATCGAGAAATCTTTGAAGACATTCGCAAAGCCGGCCTGATCAGAGCTCGCGTTGACGGTGAAATACATTTGCTTGAGGATGTTCCGCCGCTCGCACCCCGTAAGAATCACACCGTTGAGGCTGTCGTGGATCGCTTGGCGATTCGCGACGGAATTGAACTTCGATTACGGGACTCGGTTGACCTTGCTTTGCGGCTTGGTTCCGGATTGATGTCGACTACGATCCAGAGTTCCGGTGGAGCATCGAATGAAACGATTTATAGCACAGCCATGGCTTGCGTGGACTGCGGCGCGAGTTTCGAAGAGATTGAACCTCGGACGTTCAGTTTCAACAGTCCCTACGGCGCCTGCGATGGTTGTGACGGACTTGGGTTCGTTGGGGACCGGAAAGATTTGTGCGAATCCTGCCACGGTGGGCGACTGCGTTCAGAGGCCTTGGCCGTCACGATTGGCGGGTTGCCAATACATCAGCTGACCGCGATGCCGTTGGAAGACGTCATCCAGTGGTTCAATGCAGTGGATTCGCATTTGTCAGCCCTGCAGAGAGCGGTTGCTGCTCCCATTACGAGGGAAGTCATCCGCCGGCTTCGGTTTTTGCAACGTGTAGGGGTCTGTTATTTGACATTGGATCGACAGGCCGACACCTTGAGCGGGGGAGAGCTTCAGCGTGTCCGACTGGCAACCAGTATTGGCAGCGGGTTGGTTGGTGTCTGCTACGTACTGGACGAGCCGTCAATTGGTCTGCATCCGGCCGATCATGATCGCTTGATCGACTGCTTGCGGGAATTGCAGACGAAAGGGAATACGGTGGTCATCGTCGAACACGATGAGGCTACCATGCGTGCGGCTGACTACCTCGTGGACATCGGTCCCGAAGCAGGGAACGGTGGTGGGAAAATCATTAGCCAAGGATCGCCTGACCATGTCATGCAGGATCCAGCCAGCATTACTGGCAAGTATCTCAATGGAACGCTGAGAGTCTCCGAACCACGTTCCCGCAGGGCACTGCGTCGTGGTCAAAAAATTGTCCTCAAGAGTGTGACGACGCATAACCTTAAGAGTGTGACCGTCACCTTTCCGCTCGGGATGCTGATTGGGGTCAGTGGGGTGTCCGGCAGTGGCAAGAGTTCTTTGATCAATGATACGCTTTACCCAGCACTAGCACAGAAACTTGGTCTGAGCACGCACAAACCAGGGCCATTCCGAAGCCTCACTGGAGGCGGTTTGATTGACAAGCTGATTCCCATTGATCAAACCCCCATCGGCCGCAGTCCACGCAGTTGCCCAGCCACTTACTCCGGCGTGCTGGACGAAATTCGAAAGCTGTTTGCTGCAACGAAGGAGTCAAAGACGCGCGGATTCACTGCCAGCCGGTTTAGTTTTAATTCGGCGGCGGGACGATGCGAACTGTGCAAAGGGCAAGGCGTCGAAAAGATTGAGATGAACTTCCTCAGCGATCTGCATGTTCCATGCACACGGTGTGGTGGAAAACGATTCAACCGGCAGACCCTGCAGGTGCGGTTCAAAGGAGCAAACGCTGCAGATGTGCTGGCAATGTCAATCGACGAAGCGTCTGGATTTTTTGAGAACGTCAGTAAAATATCGCGTTTGCTTGGCCTGTTACAGGATGTCGGTTTGGGTTACCTGCGGCTGGGTCAATCCAGTACCACACTCAGCGGAGGCGAAGCACAGCGTATTAAACTCGGGACCGAATTGGCGCGTGTAGCCACTGGCAAAACGCTGTACATGCTGGATGAGCCGACGACCGGCTTGCATTTTGCCGACGTACAACGGTTGACCGGTGTATTGCAGCGTTTAGTGGACGCAGGGAATACGGTGGTAGTGATTGAGCATAATTTAGACTTGTTGGCTGCGTGTGATTGGATGATTGATCTTGGGCCGACGGGTGGCGTTGACGGTGGGCAGATTCTGGCGGAAGGGACTCCCGAGCAGATTGTGCAGTTGGCGGGTAACGCCACCGGCAAATACCTGGGGCAGGTACTGGCTGGCACCTGAGTTCGCGATGAATGGTTCAGCAGTCCGTCGGCTCAGTGATTCGCTTGCAGTGGATCTTTGCGGATGCTGAAGATGGCTCCCCGGCTATCGGCAGATCGTGCTGCGTCCCATCGTTTTTGAGTCTGAGAACCGTTACTCTTTGTGTGCTTCAAAAATACTGTTTGTGTGATTTGCAAACCTCAGCCGTAATCATGGTGCTTTAGACGTGCTTGACCGACTCGACCGACTTGTGAGACCCATCGCCGTTCCAAATCTCACGATGTGCATCATCGTTGGACAGTTGCTGATGTTTTTCGCGGCGTTCGGTGACGATACCTTGCTTGAGCGATCGCTGCTTGTGTGGGATAAGGTCCTTGAAGGAGAGGTGTGGCGTTTGTTGACGTTCTTCTTTGTCCCGCCGACAACGGACGTGATCTTTCTGATCTTTGCCTATCTGATTTTCTACATGATGGGTAACGCTCTGGAAGCCTATTGGGGCGTGGTGCGTTACAACTCGTTTCTGTGGCTGGGTGCGATCATGACCATTGCCGCGGCCGGCATTTGTCATGATCAAGGTGTTTCCGGATCATTTCTGCAGGGGACAGTGTTTCTTGCGTTTGCCACGATCAATCCCGATTTCGAATTACGATTGTTCTTTGTTCTGCCTGTCAAGGTTAAGTGGCTGGCGATGATTCAGGGAATTGGCTATGGCCTGGCGTTGATTATAGGACCATGGTCGACAAAGGTGGTGGTGCTGGCCTCGTTTGGGAATTATCTGATTTTCTTTGCTCCAGAATTGTTCTCCCGGGTTCGAAGTACCCATCGGCGTGTCCAGTGGGATAAGCGCCAGTCTCAAGCCGATGCCACACCCAGGCATGTCTGCCGCACGTGTGGTGTGAACAGTCTTGGCGATCCAAACATGGATTTTCGTTACTGTTCACAATGTGCGGGCGAGCATGCTTACTGCGAAGCTCACCTTCGCGATCATCAGCACGTGGTGGAAGAAGCAGCGGGGACGAGTTCGCCAGACTGACAAACGCCCATGGCTGGTGCTACGTTCGGTTTACGCCTGCTGAGGGATTGCGGTGAACGAAACAAGGGATTGCGGTGAACGAAACGAGGGATAGCGGTACCGTCGTTCCTGTTCAGGTGCGGGCTTGGGCGCAACAGCGAACGGCGTCTGGCAGGGCTTTGCATTCCAGTTCGAACACACGTGCGGCAAGCGATGCCGCGGTATCATCGTCTGCCACATCGCAGCAGCGTTGTAACAGAATCGGCCCATTGTCGTATTCGTTGTCGACAAAATGAACGGTGCAGCCGCTGACTTTGACTCCGTGATCAAGTGCAGCCTGATGAACGCGATTTCCATACATGCCCTCACCTCCAAAGCTGGGCAATAAGGAAGGATGAATGTTGATCACGCGACCCGCGAAATCGTCGGGGATCAGCACGTGTTTCAGAAATCCCGCCATGACAACAAGGTTGACACCGTGTTGTCGACAGGGGCCGAACATTGCTTCGGTGTAAGCATTGGCGTCGGTATATGTCGATTGAGGCACCACCATGGTCTCGATGCCGGCCTTGCGAGCGACTTCGACTCCACGGACCTTGCTGCTGCTGAGGACGATCCGAAAGTCAATCTCATCGAGTTCACCACGCTGCTTGCAGTCGATCAGGTTTTGCAATGAACGACCGCCACCGCTGAGAAACACTGCGACGGAAAACGATGATAGTGGGGCTGTCATGACTGTGACTTTCGAACAAACACCTGGCCAACTTCTGTTTCGACAGGGGCAACATTATCCAGTTTCGAGGTGGCAAGGCTGATTGCCAGGGTTTCCTGACAGATCATTTCCCGATGTTCTTCCAACGCGGTGCTGACCATTTCGTCGAGAGCGACCACACTGACTTCGATGCGGTCTTCATACTCGCAACCGATTTCCTTGCGTTGGTTTTGAATGGTTCGGATCACGTCTTTGGCGACACCTTCGCGTCTGAGTTCGTCGGTGACTTCTGTATTCAACACGACGACGCAGTTTGGTCCCTGAGCAGCGGCCCAGCCTTCGCGTGCCTGAAGTCGCACTTCGATGTCATCGGTGTCAAGTTCGAGCTTGCCGTCGGGCAATTCAATGCTGACGACTCCCTCCGCTTGCAGAGCGTTCAACAAAGCGTTGCCATCAGCTTCTTGCAATGCTTTCTTGACCGCTGGTACTTGTTTGCCAACTTTGGGGCCGAGACGCTTGAAATTGGGCACGACGGTGTATTGGACGTACTGGTCTCCATCGGTGGTGTATTCAACTGTCTTGACGTTCAGTTCTTCTCGGACCAGAGCATTGTGATTTTCAAGCCATGCAATTCGGGAGTTGTCGGTCAGGACGACTTCGACGCGATTAAGGGGCAGACGAACCTTCAGTTTGGCCTCGGCGCGGGCGGCCCGTCCCAGTGATGCGATCTCTCTGAGCAGCTTCATTGAGTCAGAGAGTTCGGTATCGATGCGATCGGGATCGGCTTCGGGGTAGTCGCATAGATGCACGCTTTTGAGTGTTGCCCCAGCAAAGGGAGCAGTCAAATTTTGCCAAAAAGTTTCAGCCAGGAAAGGAACGAAGGGAGCCACTAGTTTGCTGACTTCCAGCAGAGTTTCGTACAGGGTCCAGTAGGCATCGGATTTGTCGTTTGTATTGCTAGTCTCGTCAGCGTTTGCCCAGAAACGGCTGCGGCTGCGGCGGACGTACCAATTGCTCAACCCATCAACCAGAGCATTGATGGCCTGGCAGGCGTTGTAGTTATCAAACGCGTCCATCCGTTCGGTGACGGTTTTGATGGTGGAATTCAATTCGGATAGGATCCAGCGGTCGATTTCACTGCGTTCAGCAGCCGGCCGATAGGTGGCAGCGGTTGCCAGTGATTCCTGACTCAGTTGTTGATCGGCTCCGGTTGCAGTGGTGGGATCAAAACCATCGATTTCGGCATAGATTGAAAAGAAACTGGCAACGTTCCAAAGGCGCAACAGGAATTCGGGGATCGACTCCTTGATTGATTGTTCGCGGTATCGAATGGAGGTCCAAGGTGGTTGTCCGGCGAAGAAGAACCATCGAAGCGCGTCGGCTCCGTACTTTTCGAAGATTTCGTTCGGCTCGCGATAATTCCGCAACCTCTTGCTCATTTTGTTACCGTCTTCGCCCATCATCAGCCCAAGCACAACGCAGTTGCGGTAGGGATGAGGGTAAGGATCGTCTGGTCGCAGCGGTCCTTGGTCGTCGGTGCCGCGACAGCCCTCTTCCTGTATGCCTGATCCTTCGCCGAACAACATCGTGCTGATTGCCAACTGGCTGTAGAACCAACCTCGAGTCTGATCGAGGGCTTCGCTGATAAAGTCAGCTGGAAACTGATCCTGGAAAGAATCGTCATTTTTGTGCGGCCAACCCCATTGGGCGAACGGCATGGCACCACTGTCATACCAACAGTCGATCACCTCGGTGACTCGTTTCATCCGGCCGCCTTCGGCATACGGAGAGGCGTAAGTCAGAGCATCGATGTAAGGTTTGTGCACGCGGAGGTCGTCAACCAATTCCGGGTTCGCCGCTTTGGCTTCCAGCCAGACTTCGGTCCCTTGCAAATCGGGTTTGGCAAGGATTTCTTCGTAGTTGCAAATGGCTTCCATGCGACCTGTTTGATCGCACACCCAGATGGGCAGCGGCGTACCCCAGTAACGCTCACGCGAGATCGCCCAATCGACGTTGGATTCCAAGAAATTTCCGAATCGGCCATCCCGGATATGCTCGGGGGACCAGCCGATCTGTGCATTATTCTTGAGCATCAGATCGCGAAACTTGGTGGTGCGGATGAACCAGCTACGTCGCGGATATTGGATCAGTGGGTCTTCGGAGGCCCGCCAACAGAAGGGGTACTCGTGCAGGTACTGCTCTTGATGCAAGAGCTTGCCTGAATCACGCAGCACACGCGTCAGAGGTTTGTCAGCGTCTTTGACCCAGGTTCCTTCCATGGATGGAAAGTCTGCGGTGAATTTCCCGTCCGGGCCAACGGCGCAGAGCAATTCAGGTCGCTCGTCTTCAGCAAACCGCTTTTGTTCATCGACCAGAACATCGTGGTCAACCTCACCAAAGGCTGGGGCCTGGTGCACCAAACCACTACCGGAACTGGTTGTGACAAAATCGGCTGCAACGACACGCCAGTAATGACTGGTTTTTTCACCAGACAGCAGCGTACCGTCCGGATCGCCGGTGGAGTTCAGGTAGTCATTAAACGGAGGAATGTAACGCTGGCCGATCAGATCACTGGCAGCGATGTCCTCGATGAATTCAAGATCACGCTTCAATTTCAACGAGATTGTTTCGATCAGAGCTTTAGCCAGAATCAGCTCGTTGCCCGTTTCTGTATCGCGGACCACTGCGTATTCAATTCCGGTGGGATGGACCGCTGCATACATGTTGCTGGGCAGAGTCCATGGGGTGGTAGTCCAAACTACCAGCGAACGGTTGGGTTGATCCCGTAAGGGGAACAGCACGTAAACACTGGGGTCTGCAATCTCGCGATAGCCTTGTCCCACTTCACCGGCCGATAGTGCGGTGCCACCCTGTGCCCACCACCAGACAATTTTGTGGCCTTGATACAAGAGGCCGCGATCAAACAGGTTTTTTAGACTCCACCAGACGCTCTCAACGTAGCTTTGGTGATAGGTCACGTAGGCTTCTTCCAAGTTGACCCAGAAACCGAGCCGACGTGTCAGTTGCTGCCATTCCTGCATGTACCGCCAGACGCTCTGCTGGCACTTTTGGATGAATGGTTCCTCGCCGTAGGCTTCGATTTCTTCTTTGCTGTGGATCCCCAGTTCCTTGGCGACTTCGACTTCGACCGGCAAACCGTGCGTGTCCCAACCGGCTTTACGCTCGCAGCGATAGCCACGCATCGTTTTGTATCGCGGGAAAACGTCCTTGATACTTCGTGTCAGGCAATGTCCTGGATGGGGCATCCCGTTAGCCGTGGGCGGGCCTTCGTAAAAAACAAAGGAGGGAGCGTTCTGACGCTGCTGCAAGGATTTGCGGTAGATGTCATTTTCATCCCAGAACTCAAGGATGTCTTGTTCGAGTTTCGGGAAACTGGGGCTACCAGCCAAAGCGTGGAAAACAGACATGGGCAATTTGGGAAAGCGAAATCAACCGTGAGCCAGGGCAAGCCGGGCGAGACCGTTGATGTCGACATCAGGTCCCGGCGCCGGGAAGATTGCTAGATTGTACGTTCCTGATAGCGAAGCGGCGAGGTCACGCTTCGTGCCGAATTTTTGCCTAATGGCGCCGCGTGGATACGCATCCTGTGCTTTGGTGATTCTGCTGTGTTAGCAGAAACGGTGCAGCAGAAACGGTACAGCAGAAACCTGAATATCTCCGACAGCTCGTTGCTTGGACGTTCGCGGCACTCACCATGTGATCAGTCGCGGCGGTGCTAACAAACGGCGTCAGGAGAGCGACCGGTGAAAAGCGGTCCGGGCATCCGAGGGTCCAATGCGAAGGCAAGTCCCCGGTGAGGGACCTTCCAAAACCTGTGGTCCGTGGTCCGATCGTCTCAATGTCCTCAACGGCTTGTGAGGTGAGGGTGGAACCTGCCCCGAGTGAACTGAACTCAACCTGGAATGGTAGTCATTCGATTGCTGCATCGTTGACCGTAGGAAGACTCTGCCAATGCCTTTCAGGTGAGGATGTTGAGAATGGCTGGTTCCCTGCTGTAACTGCTCTTTTGGCAACATTGCCTCATGGACGATGGACTGAATAGTAACGCTGAGGATTAGCCATTGCTAATGCCCGATAACGGTAATTGGTCGCAGTATGGACAGTGGTGGGCGATGCGCTCAGACGGACCGAATTGATCGATGCTGCCCGCGGGGAAGACACGATGGTGCTTGATCGGACCATTGATATGCACGTCCGAGCACTGTGGAATAGATGCGTGGTGTGGCTGATTTGATCGAAACGGTGCGAGGCATCAGCTACAAGTGTCGCGATGAACTGACGCCTGAATCAGGCTGTTTCTAGCAGCCAACTTCGTCGTGACGTCAGAATCGTTCCAATCTTGCAACTCTTTTGCCGTGGTCGGTGAATTCCTTTAATCTTGACGCCTGTCCTGTTCGATAACTACTTGCGTTTTGTTCATCAAACGCAGACTCGGAGCATCCGTGGTTTTCAGCGGATGGCTCGAATCAGGGTCCAGGGGGCAACGTGGAAGATAAAACTTTAGATAATCCTTGCCCGGTAACACCCGAGCAGGTCGTGGGTGCTATGTCGATCGCTGATGTTCAAGAGTTATTGGGCGAACTTGGAATGGCAGATGACGTCAGTACATCGCGTCGATTTCAATTGTTAGTTGCTGAATACGGGCGTTTTGAATTAGCCATCGAATCCATCGGCGGTGCTGCCACCATGCGACGGGCAGCCTGAGCGAACCGGGAACCCACGCGATGGTTGGCCGCTGAGAGCCATGTTGATTCGAAACGGGGATGCAACGCAGAGGTTCGGACAAGCAATAAAACAAG
>JAPKCI010000259.1 GCA_028823035.1 Rubripirellula sp. | reverse complement strand
TCAAGCTCCGACGCAGATGCGAGTGGAGACTTGGAACGGAACTGCTTGGGTTGAAGCGCAGCAACAAGTCGCCGATCCGAAACTTCCGGCGGGTAGCAGGGCAAACACAATCACCTTTTCCAAGGTCACGACCAGTAAACTGCGCATCGTGTTTACTCACAAAGGCAAAGCTCGCAGCGGCGCGACGGAGATTGAGGTTTGGCGAGAGTAAAAGAAGCAGTTTCGCGATCACCGAGGCACCATGGCGCGCGGTTGTTTGGCTGCAGAATCATGACGCCGAATCTGACCGATAAATAAGCAAACAGAGGCAGCAATGAACACGACAAAATTATTCACATCAGTTCTGACGACAGCCGTCATCGTCGGCTGCCTTAGCCTGGCGACAAACAGCGTTCGGGCGGCCGACGCACCTAACATCGTGCTGATCATGTCCGACGACATGGGATTCTCAGACATCGGTTGTTACGGCGGCGAGATCAACACGCCCAATCTCGATCAGCTTGCCAATCACGGCGTGCGGTTTTCGCAATTCTACAATACCGCGCGGTGTTGTCCGACGCGCGCGGCCTTGCTATCCGGGGTGTATCAGCATCAGGCGGGCATTGGGCTGATGACGGGCGAAAAAAATCTGCCCGGCTATCGCGGCGAACTCGGGCGGAACGTGGTGTCGATCGCCGAGGCGTTGAGCACCGCAGGGTATCGCCGCTATATGGCCGGAAAATGGCACGTCACAAAACACGTTGGCCCGGACGGCCCCAAGGACAATTGGCCCCTGCAACGTGGGTTCGATAAGTTCTACGGCACGATCACTGGTGCGGGTAGCTTCTACGACCCGGCGACGCTGTGTCGAGGCAACACCTACATCACTCCGGTGAACGATCCAAAGTACAAGCCTGAAACCTACTACTATACCGACGCGATCAGCGACAACGCCGTCACGTTCCTCAAACAGCACGCCGACGAGTCACCCGACAATCCGTTCTTTCTGTATGCCGCGTACACCACCGCGCACTGGCCGATGCACGCACTGCCGCGCGACATCGCGAAATACAAAGGCAAGTACGATCAGGGTTTTGCACCAATTCGCGAGGCGCGATTGGAGAAGCTGAAAACGTTGGGACTCGTCCCAGCAGCTACGAAACTCTCACCGCAGTCCGACGACTGGAACGCGGTGAAGGACAAGCCGTGGGAAGCTCGCAACATGGAAGTCTACGCGGCCATGATCGATTCGATGGATCAAGGCATCGGTCGCATCGTTGCGGAATTGAAGCGGCAGGGCGAACTTGACAACACACTCATCTTCTTCCTGCAGGACAACGGCGGATGTGCCGAAGGCTACGGTCGCGGCACGCCCAGGAACGGCTATGCCACCGACCTGAAACCGATGGGGCCAGACGATTTTCAACAAAAAATCTGGCCGCCGATGCAGACCCGCGATGGGCGGCCGCTGAAGACGGGGCCGGGTGTGATGGCCGGTCCGGAAGATACATTCATCGGCTACGGCCGAGGATGGGCCAACGTCTCCAACACGCCGTTTCGTGAATACAAACACTTTGCCCACGAAGGCGGTATTTCCACGCCGCTGATCGTGCATTGGCCCAGTGGAATTGATTCGTCGCGCAACGGAACTCTGGAGCACCAACCTGGACACGTGATTGACATCATGGCGACCTGTGCCGACGTGGCCGGCGGAGCCTATCCCAAGAGGTTTGGCGAAAACGAGATCATTCCGGTCGAAGGGGTGAGTCTGCGACCAGCGTTCTCCGGCAAGTCTCTTGAGCGTAGCGATGCTCTCTACTTCGAACATCACCTCAATTGTGCGATTCGTGACGGTGACTGGAAATTGGTTTGCAAAGGAAGAACAGGTCTCGAGGTCAAGCAGTTTGCCTGGGAGCTTTACAACGTAAAGGCCGACCGTGCGGAATTGCAGAACGTCGCGGACAAGAACCCCGAGAAGGTCGCGCAGTTGCTCGCCAAATGGGAAAAATGGGCGGTGCGTGCCAAAGTCCAACCGTGGCCCTATAAAACAAAATGAGTGATCTCATGCGAATCACAATAACGCTATGTTTCATTGCGGTGGTCGGCGTGGCCCCACTCGCAAGCGCAGCTGAAACCCCTCAGGCCCGCCCGAACGTGCTGTTCATCGCAGTCGACGACCTCAACGACTGGATCAACTGCCTCGGCGGTCGCAAGAATGTTCAGACGCCGAATTTCGACCGACTGGCCCAGCGCGGAGTATTGTTCACCAATGCCCATTGTGCCGCGCCGTCGTGCAACCCGTCGCGCGTAGCGATGATGACTGGCGTCGCGCCGTCATCATCGGGCATCTACCACAACGGTCAGCAGTGGCGTGAGAGTCCGCAACTGGCCAAAGCGGTAACGCTGCCCGAGCACTTCCGCAACGGAGGATACACGGCCTACGGCGGCGGAAAGATCTTTCATGCTCTGTCGTGGATCACCGATGGATACGGCAAACAACAAAACGACGCCAAGCTGTGGGATCATTATTGGCCCTCGGCGACCAGCCCCATGCCGAATCCGCAGTGGCCAACCGCTGCCGCTGCCAAACGGACGGCCAACGGTTATCTGCGTTCCAAGCCGATCGCGGTCGGCAAAGATGCCAAGGGCCGGCCGCCGCATTACTTCGATTGGGCTCCCGATGATCAGCCCGAGTCAAGTACCGCCGACTACCAAGTGGTCGATTGGGCGATCGGCGAATTGGCCAAGCAGCACGACAAGCCATTTTTCCACGCGGTCGGTATTTTTCGACCGCACATCCCTTGGTATGCGCCGACGAAGTACTTTGACCTGTATCCGGCCAAAGACGTATTTCTTCCGAAGGTCAAAGAAAACGATCTGGCCGATGTGCCGTCGGCGGGGCAGCGATCGATTCGCAAAGCGTGGCATCGTTGGCTGGTTGCCAACGACGAGTGGCGTGGAGCCGTACGTGGATATCTGGCGTCGATCAGTTTCGCGGATGCCCAAGTGGGTCGGCTAATCAACGCTTTGGATAGGAGTCCGCACGCCAAGAATACCATCGTCGTGCTCTGGTCCGACCACGGGATGCACCTCGGCGAAAAGCAGCAGTGGGAAAAGTTCACGCTCTTTGAAGAAGCCACCCGCGTGCCGCTGATCGTGATCGCGCCGGGCGTGACGCAAGCGGGCTCGGTCTGTTCGCGGCCCGTCAGTTTGCTGGACATCTATCCGACGCTTAACGAATTGTGCTCGCTGCCAAAGCGTGATGACCTGGATGGGTTGAGTCTGGTGCCCTTGCTCAGAGATCCTCAGGCCGAGCGAGACCGGCCTGCGGTGACCACATGGGGCAAGGATAACCACGCGGCTCGTGGTCGGCGTTATCGATACATTCGCCACCCCGACGGTACGCAGCAGCTCTACGACCACAAGGTCGACCCCAACGAATGGAACAACCTTGCTGGCGATCCACAGTTCGCTGACGTGATCGCGTCGCATCGGAAATGGCTGCCCAAGTCTGAATAGCGTGGTTTTGTCATGATTACTTCCGGGTGCTCTGCCGGATTTTGCTTGGCGACATGCCGACCTGTTTTTTAAAAGCAACGGTCATGTACTCATCGTGGTAAAATCCTATTCGCACGACGATCTCTGAAAGTGATAAAAATGGATGGGACGCAGAAATGTGCTGCTCACACATCCGCTCAGCCGTGACGTTCCGCGTGTGCTTTCTCGAAAGGTCGAGGTTCCTGCTGGTAAGAATACTGCCGTTGAGTTTTCGGGTAACAACCACCCCAAAGGGGGCTGGAAGCTTGTCATCCGAATCGACGGAACCGAGATTCTCGACAAATCGATTGAAGATTCGCCGAGGAAAAAGATTCGTGTCGGCCTGACGAAATACGCAGGGAAAGCCATTGCGTCTGAACTTGAGAACCATTCGACTGGCTGGGCATTCGAAGCCGCCTACTGGAGCCGGATAGAGATCGAATCCGAGTAGTAAGAGCAGGTGAACATGCGAACGAATAAACACGCCCTGATCGAGGTCAGCGGACCCAGCACTTAGGCTGGCTAGAATCAGGCAGATTTCGGCTCATTCTCGGATGTTTCAAAATAACTCTGTCCAGATTCTCGACCTGCGGGAGTGATGATTAGATGGAATAAAGTCAAAAAGTTAGATCTAGGACAAACTATATGAAATCGAAAATACGCTTCGCAATTCGCTTGCCATCCCTTCTTTTTGTACTTGTGTCCCTGATCGTTTCGTCAGCAACGTGTGCTCACGCGAAGGATCTGGATGTGCTATTCCTTGGTGACAACGGCCACCATCAGCCTCGCGAGCGGTTCGCTCAATTGCAACCGGTACTGGCCGCGCGCGGCATCAAGATGGTGTACACGGAGAAGGTCTCGGATCTGAATCCGGACAACCTCAAAGACTACGACGCCGTCGCGTTGTACGCGAACGTCGGCAATATAGATCCGCCACAAGAACAGGCGCTGTTGGAATACGTCGCCAGCGGCAGAGGGTTCGTGCCGCTTCACTGTGCGACCTACTGCTTCCGCAACTCGGAAAAAATCGTTGCCCTGATGGGCGGTCAGTTCAAACGCCATGGCACTGGGACGTTTCGCACCACCATTGCCCAATCTGACCACCCGATCATGAAGGGATTTGGTGGCTTTGAAAGTTGGGACGAGACCTACGTGCATCACTTGCACAATGAAAAGAATCGCACGGTCTTGGCGTACCGCGTGGATGCCGAAGGACGCGAGCCATGGACTTGGGTGCGAACGCACGGCAAGGGACGAGTCTTTTACACCGCCTGGGGACACGACGCGCGGACTTGGGGGAACGCCGGATTCCAGAACCTGGTGGAACGCGGCATTCGCTGGGCCGCTGGCGACGACCCTAGCACGGTACCGAACTTCGAGGCCGACCAAGCCTTTCCCGTGCCGAAGATTTCAGCCAAGCGGACGGATGTAAAACCTTTCGAGTACATCGACGTCGGTGGGAAAATTCCCAACTATACGCCCAACAAGCAATGGGGCGTCCAGGGCGAGGCGAAGTCGCAAATGCAAAAGCCAATCGATGCCGAGGAGTCGCTCAAGCATCTGGTTGTGCCTGAAGGATTCCGAGTCGAGTTATTTGCATCGGAGCCCGACATTGGCGGTAAGCCAATTTGTATGGCATGGGACGAGCGGGGACGCCTGTGGGTAGCCGAGACTTATGACTATCCCAACGAGTTGCAGCCCGAGGGCAAAGGCCGCGATCGGATCCGTATTTTCGAAGATACCAACGGTGATGGGCGGGCCGACAAGTTTACCGTCTTTGCCGAAAAGCTCAGTATACCTACCAGCATCACCTTTCATCGCGGTGGCGTGATTGTGCAGGACGGAACGCGAACGCTGTATTTAAAGGATACTAACGGCGACGATGTTGCCGACGAGAAGTCCGTTATGTTTACGGGGTGGAATCAGGGAGATACGCACGGCGGCGTGAGCAACTTTCAGTATGGACTGGATAACTGGATTTGGGCGATGCAAGGCTACAATGGCTCGCGTCCCACCGTCAAGGGCGAGCCACAACAAGGTTTTAGTAACGGTTTTTTACGATTCCGTCCGGATGGATCGGAACTTGAATTCATTCGTTCGACGAACAACAACACTTGGGGGCTCGGCATCAGCGAAGAGGGGATTATCTTTGGTTCCACGGCTAATCACAATCCCAGCGTTTATATGCCGATTGCGAATCGTTACTACGAACGTGTTCGCGGCTGGACGGCACAACTCCGGTTGGGCTCGATCGCCGACACATATCTATTCAAGCCAATCACCGACGCCGTGCGACAAGTCGATTCCCATGGTGGCTACACGGCCGCTGCTGGTCACGCACTCTATACGGCGCGCAATTATCCTCAGGCTTATTGGAATCGCACGGCGTTTGTCAACGGCCCAACCGGTCATCTGGTGGGAACGTTCGTGTTGAAAGCCAGTGGCAGTGACTTCAGTTCTACCAACCCGTTCAATCTGCTGGCCAGTGACGATGAGTGGACCGCGCCTATCATGTCCGAAGTGGGGCCCGACGGTAATGTATGGGTCATCGACTGGTACAACTTTATCGTCCAGCACAATCCCGTACCCCAGGGGTTCGAGAGGGGGAAGGGTAATGCCTATGAAACCGACTTGAGAGACAAAAAATACGGGCGGATTTATCGTCTCGTTCATGTAGCGGGGAAAACACCTGCTGCGAAGAAAATGAATTTAGCCGATGCGACGCCCGAACAGTTGGTCGCCACACTCAAGAACCCAAACCTGCTGTGGCGCCGTCACGCCCAGCGACTGCTCATCGAACGTGGCAAGTTAGATGTGCTGCCTGCTTTGACCAAGCTGGTAAGCGACCCGTCTACCGACAAGATCGGGTTGAACGTCGGTGCGATTCACGCGTTGTGGACTCTGCATGGACTTGGTGCACTCGACGGCTCGAATCCCGATGCATCGGCGGTTGCCGTCGCTGCTCTGCAACACCCGTCGGCCGGGGTGAGGCGAAACGCGGTCAAAGTACTTCCTGGCAAGGCTGCGTCCACTGCAGCGTTGCTGACTGCGGGCTTGCTTACGGATACCGATGCGCAAGTCCGTCTGGCCGCCTTCTTAGCACTCTCCGATTTACCTGAATCACCGGGGACGGGCGCCGCCATTCTGGGCGCGATGGCGACACCGAATTACGCCGACGACCGCTGGATTCCCGAGGCTGGTATTAGTGCTGCGGCCATGCACAGCGACGGATTCCTCAGTGCGTTGGCCAAATCCAAGACTCCGCCTTCGGCTAAGGTGCTCGAAACGACTGGGATCGTGGCCGAGCATTATGCACGCGGCGCGCCTGTCGATTCCATTGCGAAGGTAATCGCCGGGCTCACGCAAGCCGAATCGTCGGTTGCCGAAGCAATGATTGGCGGCCTGGCCAAGGGCTGGCCGGCGGAGGCAAAGCCAAAAGTTGATCGGCCGTTTGATGCTGATCTGAAGAAGGTGATTGTACGCCTGTCGCCAGGCGTTCAAGGTTTGCTAGTCAAGCTGGCCAACGGCTGGGGGAGCGATGGACTAGACAGCTTCGGCCGCAAAGTCTCCGCAGCGCTCTTGCGTGAAATGGATGACGCCAAATTGTCGGTAGCAAAACGAGTCGCTGCCGCTCAGAAGCTGATCGTGTTTCAACCGCTGGACAAAGAAGTGGTTGATCAACTGCTGGAAAGAATTTCGCCGCGGACCTCCCCCGAGTTGGCGCTAGGCATGATCGAATCGCTGCGGATGAGCACAGCGCCCGAGGCTGGCCAAGCGTTGGTCGATCGTTTTGGAAGCCTGACGCCGCAAACACGAACCGCAGCCGTCGCCGTGTTGCTCAGTCGACCTCAATTGACCAAATCGCTGCTCGACGCCATGGACAAGAATGTTGTCCAGCTCGCCGAACTGTCGCTTGACCAAAAGCAGGCGCTTGCAGTTCATCCCGATGGAGGGGTCCGCGATCGCGCCAAAAAGATTCTCGAACGAGGCGGAGCGCTACCCAATGCGGATCGCCAAAAGGTTCTGGCAGAGCTACTGCCAATTGCCGAGGAAACTGGCGATCCGGTCGCAGGCAAATTGGTCTTCACAAAACAATGCGCGAAGTGTCACATGCACAGCGGCGAAGGACAACGCATTGGTCCCGACTTGACGGGAATGGCGGTGCACCCCAAAGCGGAGTTGCTCACGCACATCATAGACCCTAGCCGCAATGTCGAGGGTAATTTTCGGGTCTACTCGGTGCTCACCATCGATGGCAGAGTTCTTAGTGGGCTGTTGGCGTCCGAGTCAAAAACGGCGATCGAAATCTTCGATGCCGAAGGCAAAAAGAAAGTCGTTCTGCGCGAGGACGTCGACCAACTAAAGGCCTCCACCAAGTCGCTGATGCCCGACGGTTTTGAAAAACAGGCCACGCGGCAAGAGATCAGCGACTTGTTGGAGTTTCTCACGAAACGGGGCAAGTTCGTGCCGATTGGGCTGGCGAAGGTGGCGACGATCGCTAGTGATCGCGGTATGTTCATCAATAAGAATTCGGGACACGAGCGACTGATCTTCCCCAATTGGAGTACGAAGAACTTTAAGGGCGTGCCGTTCGTTCTGACGGATCCACAGGACGGTAGAGTGGCAAACGTGGTCATGTTGCACGGCCCTGGTCGCCCGATCCCGAGCAAGATGCCCAAGCAAGTGCGTTTGGCGTGCAACGGAGCAGCGAAGTCGATTCACCTGCTCAGTGGCGTCGGGGGTTGGTCGTATCCGGCGACGGCCAAAGGGTCGGTGTCGATGATTGTGCGATTACACTACGCCGATGGGAAGACGGAGGATCATGAGTTGAAAAACGGTGTTGCCTTCGCCGACTATAAGAGTCGCGAGGACGTACCGGGCTCTGAATTTGCGTTCAAGTTGCAGGGTGGTCAGCAGATTCGTTACCTGGCCATTCATCCCAAACGCAAAGAAAGTATCAAGCACATCGATCTGGTGAAGGGCCCCGATACGACGGCGCCGGTCGTGATGGCGATGACCGTGGAGTCGCCCTAAACGATGCCGGAAGTGCCCTATTCTTTGCTCAACCGTCCCCGCCACCTTTGCGTGCCCTACGTACGCGCCGGGCAGTACCGGGCATTACACCGAGCGCGCTAGGCTCCACAGATCAAACAACCCGAAGGATATGAAGATCATGAAACGCATCTCGCTATTTCTTTCAGCAATCGTGATGATCAGCCTCCCGCTGGCAGCTGCCCCGCCAAAGAGCGACGGCTATTACGGCAAGACAAAGGTCGCCCCCAAGGCGCAGGTGGAGGCCTCTCCCT
>JAPKCI010000049.1 GCA_028823035.1 Rubripirellula sp. | reverse complement strand
ATGTAATCCGTTCCTTCGTGGTTTAGAAGTCAACCATCCAGCGAACGCCATAAATGTCATAGTCGCCGGACACGCCAGGTGTAGAGATAGGCTCAGTGTTGACGGTGCGGTCGTTGATCTTGCCATTGATGTAATTGAATTGCATTCTGGCATGGGAGTTCCAGTACCAATTTAGACCAAAGGTAAACGACTCACCGACGCCACCAAAAATATCCTGGTCGTTATAGTCCGCTTTTGAGTAGCGGGCGGCGATTTGCCACGCTCCCCAGCCAGACTCGCGGCATCCATCGCAACGGTCGACTATCCAGAAGTTCTGGAGCGGAACGATCCGAGCTAAGGTGCCAGCTTTTCGGTCCCATGGCATGTGCTCACCGGTCAGGAAGTAGCTGGCGTAGAAATAGCCTCCGTTGAAGTTCGTGTCGGTGTTGCCAAGGTCACGGTCGACCCAGACACTCTGGTACTCACCAACGAGTTGCAATGCACCAATGTTGATGACGCTCTCGAGTCCCATCAGATTGTAATAATCGGCCCCCTCAATCTGCTCTGTATTGATCCAGCGATTGGCGGAGCGAGCTTCTGGTCTGGTTCGAAACTCTGCTTCGTTTGTGTCGTTTTGGGCTGTGTCAGCATGGGCGCCAGAAATAGCCATGTGCATGTACCCACGGCCACCACTAACCTCGTCATACCAGACGGTGCTTGCGAGTCGACCAGCGACTTCGAGTTGCAGGTGATCACCGACGTAGTTGCCGAGGCTTTGAATGTTTTGCTGATTCCAGACCCCGTAGCGCCAGTTCCATCGCAAATTGTCCGAGTAACCATAGGATGCCAGACCCAAGCGACGTGCGTCCTGATTGTTTGCTTCAATCACAAACGGACGCTCGAGGAAGACGTTGTATCTCGAACTGTTCAGGTGGTCCAAACCGTAGGGGCGCTTTTGGTTGCCCAGTAGCAGCGTTTGCAGAAACGGAAGATCGGTCCAGCCCATGTAGACATCCCGAAACTCCGTCTTGTTTCCGCCGGCAAGCTCCATTTCAATTTTGTAGTTCATGTTGTCGCGGATGGTTCCCTTGACACCGAACCGCACACGACGAAACCCAATTCTGTTTTGCGGGTCCTCGGTAAATCCGCCTTTACTGTTCAGTAACGAGACTTGACCACCGGTCGGGTTGAATCCCCACGCGTCGACATGGACACGACCACCTATTTTCATAGTCGACTTGCTCGATCCACTGTGGACACCTTTCTTGTCGCCAGCTTTCACAGCAGCCGCATCGAGACCTTCTTCCAGTTTGGCCAGCCTTTTTTGCATGACTGCAAACTGATCTTCGATGGAGACTTCTGCCTCGACAACGGCCTCCTCTGCCAAGATTGCTGAGTTGTGGGTTACTTGTGAAATGCTAAGCGGGCTGTGAAGGCTGTCCGTTGTTACGGAAACAGAAGGCAGTGCAAGGGCTTGAAAGAGAGTTCCGGATTCCTCGGCCATTGTTTGCGAAATTGCTGTACCAATGGAGGTTCCCGCAATGAGGGCCGTCACGACATGACGTATCCTGCTCCCTATGTATTTCATTCGAAACCTTCCGTGACTTCTAATCATTAGATCGCTGAGAATCAGAGATGCCTACAGGCAATCCGAGCCAGCAAACTGAAGCGATCGGTGTCAACCCTTCGGTTGCTCTTCTTATCACATCGGCAATCAAGAAAACGGATGAAGCGGGTATTGGCCACTGTCCCGATGAATCTTAATAAAGGGACTAGCGTATTCGTTAGGACCCTTTTTGACCGTATATTTGTCATGATCCCCTGTTGGAATAAGTGGTACAAACGTTACCGTTTACCGCCGCCATTGCATTTTACGCGAGTAGCCCGGTTTGGCTGTTTTTATTCCTGTACAGGTTTTTGTTGGATCTGGATCACTTTTCGATTCATGATCGTCAGGGGATTCTTGCGACGTGGAAACGCGTTAATGCTGGCTTCGCTGATTCAAGGTCATTCGTCCGAGTTACGCTTTCCATGGTCTGCCCGATGCACAATCAGTTCTGGTTTCTTCGCATGATACCCGCTGTGCTATTTGTACTTGGTGTCAACTTGTTTGGGGTCGTCGTTGCAAAGAGTCCGAACATTGTTCTCATTGTCTCGGACGATCAGGGTTACAATGATCTGGGTTTGCTCGGTAATGGAATCATCACTCCAACACTTGATCGTTTGGCGAAGGAAGGCACTCGGCTCACTAATTTCTATGTGGCTTGGCCTGCCTGCACTCCATCGCGGGCAGCCTTTTTGACAGGGCGTTACCCGCAGCGAAACGGGATCTACGATATGATCCGTAACGAGGCCCCTGATTACGGACATCGTTACACACCTGCAGAATACGCTGTCACGTTTGAGCGTCTGGGGGGGATGGATCTTCGCGAGATTATTCTGCCGCGAATGCTGAAAACAGCTGGTTACAACAGTGGCATGTTTGGCAAGTGGGACTTGGGATCGCTACGCAGGTTTCTCCCCAATGCCCGCGGGTTTGACCAGTTTTATGGCTTTGTAAATACCGGAATCGACTACTACACGCATGAACGTTACGGCGTTCCAAGTATGTACCGGAATTTCAGTCCAACGATCGAAGATAAGGGCGTTTACTGCACTGATCTGTTTGAGCGTGAAGCCATTCGATTTCTCAACTCTTATGCGGGCAAGGCCCCATTCTTTTTGTATGTGCCATTTAACGCACCACATAATTCGTCAGCTTTGGAGCCGGAAATTCGCTCGACGGTCCAGGCTCCCGCTCGATTCAAGAGCATGTATCCTCCGGTAGAACCGGAGTTCAGAATGTCGGATAAGTACCGATATGGAGGCGCGGCGCGAGTCGCAACTGCCGAGGCTAGGCGGCGCGATTACCGAGCTGCAGTCACCTGCATGGATGCTGCGATCGGAAAGATCGTTGCGCTGCTGGAAGAGAAGAAGCAACTTGATAATACGATCATCATTTTCTTTTCGGACAATGGTGGAAGCGGTGGTGCTGACAACACGCCTTTGAAAGGACATAAGGGACAAATGTGGGAGGGAGGAATTCGAGTCCCCTGCATTGTCCGCTGGCCCAACGGTGACATTCCTGCCGGTGCGGTTAACGATGCCTTCCTCAGTAGTCTGGAACTGTTTCCCAGTTTGGCTGCTGCGACTGGATCGCTCACACGTAGCGACGTCGCTCAAGATGGTTTTGACTGGTGGGACACGCTGCGTAGAAAAACTGATTCACCGCGGACCGAAATGTTCTGGAAACGCAAAGACAACGTTGGTGCACGTGTTGGAAAATGGAAGTGGGTGCAGATGGGTGACGCTGGCGGGCTGTTTGATTTAGAGGCCGATGCAGCGGAAACCCGAGACTTGTCGGAGGAAAAACCAGAGGTGCTCAAAATGGTAAAGATCCGCTATCAGGAATGGATTGACGAAATGGAGGCTGCTCCTTCCCGCACACCGTTTCGGAATTTTTAGTAGGTGGAATGCAGGTTTTAAAGCGTTGCAGAACCAGTGTTGCTTTACGCACATTGGCCAGCCATCGACTGGCTCGAATTCATTTGTGCAGAAGCCCTGCCAGTTGAACCTACGGAGTTGTTCTGGAATAACAGTCGATACTGATCAGCCGTGTCCGCTGTGTTTGTGAAACTCAGGCGGAGGGGAAATCTGCATCAGATCAGTAGGAATCTGAGTGGACACGGTGACACTGACGTGACATCCAATTTCAATCTCAAAGAGTCAAAAGCATGCCGGAACCAAGTAAAATGAATACCAGCTGATGGTGTACTTTTGTGGGGTGCCGGAGCGGGTGTTTCGGGACGATTAATGGTTGACCATTTGGGACTGTCGCGAATTTTATTATTTGTGGGTGTCGGTTTTTTCCGGTGGAGGGTCAAAGATCTCGGTACAGCACGTATCAATCGAGCAGCCGAATATGATGAAATCAAGGCGGAAATTGCTGAACTGAAGAAAGAGAATCGATCTCTGAAATCAGGCTGTTCCGAAAACGGAGTCTTCACCTGCCGCGATTTGCCCGCGATACGAACTCACAAGGTGAGGAGAAACGAAGTGTTGGCAAACTACGCTTACGACCGGACCGGCAATCTTGCGTTCGCGACCTCGGTCGTGGATGCCGACGCGAGTTGGAGGCTGTGCTTGGACGCTGAAGTTTTTTTTTAACTTCGCGCGGTTCGGAGCTTCTCGAATTGATGACGGTCGAGGTGACCGTCACGCGATCAGGTGAGTTTCGAGATCACCTCAATTTCGTGTTGGATATGGCGTTTCCACACATGTTCTGACTAAACCAGCGTATGGAGTCGGCGACCGGTGAAGGCCATTTCCTGAAGACGTCCTGCAGTCCGCCGCATTGCATTTATCGGGTTTGGCGATGACGCCCGTCTTCGTTTATCTATCGCGGCCTTAGGCGTGCGGACTGTCATTGTCGGTGTCTCACTCTATATTCTGGAAATGGCGCTGCAGCGTTTTCGGGAAAGCGTTTCAGTATCATCTCAAGTCGCTGTCGACGGCCGGGCGCGATCTTGTCGAGGGGACTGACTTTGGTCTGCTGGAGCGGGTCTTTCGTCAGATCGTGGAAATTCCCACTGCTGTCCAGGATGTGCTGCCAATCGCGAATCATTCGGAAGTCGCCGAGTTGCGAGAATATCCAGTTGCGCTTTTCAAATGGATCTTCGCTACCTCGCAGGCTGGGCACGAATGACCGTCCATCCAGTGTCACACCTTTTGGTGGAGCGGTCTTCGCCAATTCGAGGAATGTCGGGGACAGATCGGTAAAGTCGATCAGGTCTCGCGACACACGACCTCCCGATGTCAGAAAGGGGGCACGAACGACAAACGGAACATGGGCTCCTCGGTCAGCTTCACGGCCTTTTCCCTTTTCGAATGGTTTTCCGTTCAGTTTACCTGCGGCCGACGATCCATTGTCGCCCGTGAAAACAATCAGCGTGTTGTGTCCGAGTCCCGCCTTGTCGACGGCCTCAATCAGTTTGCCGACGAGTTGATCCATGTAAGTGACGTTGCCGGCGTAGAGAGCGTCTTTGCCTTCCGGGGCATGATCCTTGTTTTGTGGTGTTGTCATAGGTGGCCCGTGAGTGAGCAGCATTGGGTAGTAGACGAGAAATGGTTTCTCTCGCTTGCGTCTGATGAAATCGATCAGAAAGGAATTGATTGTGTCTGGGCCATAGGGCGCAGTTGCACGACGACCGTTGGTCATGATGTGACCGTCCCAATAGCGAGCTTCCGTTTCCGCACGCCCGGCTTCAACGCCAGTCCAAACACAGTGCTCATCGAATCCGTGGTGTTTCAGAGCGTCTGGCTGTTTTCCCAGATGATTGATCTGCCACTTGCCGCCGATGGCCGTCACGTAGCCGGAATCGCGCAGGATGCGTGCAAACGTTGTGAACTTCGTCCAGTTCAAACCTTCACCGCCCCAGCGGGGAACGTCGTAGTGCTGAGTCCATCCATGCCGAAACGGGTACTGTCCGGTCAGCAACGTCACTCGTGTTGGTGTACAGATGGGAGTGCACCACGCTGTTTCGTAACGCACACCCTGCTTCGCGAGTCGGTCTACATTTGGAGTCTGATGATGCGCACCGTAACAGCTCACCCAGTCGCGTCCCATATCGTCGACCATGATGAGAATAATGTTGGGTCGATCATCTGATCTTGCGGTCGCTGTGAACAGACAAAGCAACAAAGCTATGAGAGTCGATTTCATTTGATGTGGAATGCCTCACTCGCGACGATTTTCTGAACGAGATCCCGGAAGCCGTAGTTGTGCTTCGGCATGTCCGAGACGATCTGGTCGATGTCGTCGCGATCAGCGAAGCTTAGGCGTCGCCCGAGCGCGTAAACAAAGAGCTTTTCGGTCAGGCACTGTGTGAACTGCCCCGGCCGATCGAGAAGGAATGTCTTGATGCCGCCCGGTCCAGGGATTGTGGTTCCGTCTGGCAGTTCACCCAATGAATCAATCGGCAGTTGCTTGCTGTAACGATCTCGCCAGGCACCAACGTAATCGTAGTTTTCCATCGACAGTCCGATGGGATCGATCTTGCGGTGACATTCGTAGCAGGTTGGATTGTTGCGGTGCTTCTCCATTAACTGACGGATCGTCGTGACCCCACGCGTGTCAGGTTCGATTGGATCAACGTCGGGTGGCGGTGGATTGGGTGGCGTGCCCAACAGATTCTTGAGCACCCAGATCCCGCGGACAACGGGCTGTGTTTCGACTCCGTTCGAAGTCGCGGTGAGAATACTGGCGTGTCCAAGTAAACCACCTCGATGAGACTCTGGCTTGAGCGATACTTTCTGGAATTCTTCGTGGTCAACACCGGGAATGCCGTAATGGCGTGCCAGCGCGGCATTGAGAAACGTGTAATTCGAATCGATAAACTCAAGGATACTGCTGTTCTCCTCCAGCACATGGGCAAAGAACAGCCGTGTCTCGTCGCGCATCGCGTCTTCGAGGTTGTCGGCGTAGTAAGCTTGATTCTTTTCCGGGTCGGGCGGCATTTCGCCTAGCTTTCGCAAGCCGAGCCATTGGCCTGTAAAGTTCTCGGTGAGAGCGGACGATTTGGGATCCAAGAGCATTCGCTCGACTTGTCTTCTCAAGACCTTTGGATCACTTAAGGCTCCCCGGTCGGCGGCAGCGCGGAGTTCGTCGTCGGGCATCGAACTCCAGAGGAAGTAGGAGAGTCGCGTCGACAGCTCATGGTCGCTCACCTTACGGTTCTTAGAATCCGAGGGTCTGGTCTCAGCAAGATACAGGAAGTTCGGCGAAGTCAGAATCGCTCGGACGCCATACTTTGCGGCCAACCAGAAATCACCGTGCTTCACGTGATACTTCCGTGCCAAACTGAGGTAAGGCTCCAATTCTTCGCGGCTGACGGGCCGTCGAAATGCTGCAGTAGCGACACGCAGCAACGACTCATCCAGGTAGCTGGCTCCAGGTTTCTTCGGAGGGTCGGGAAAGAACCGAGCGAATCCTGCGGGTGGCCATTGATCGTAAAAAGGCCCTTCGATCCCCAAAGTATGAACATGGAGTTCAGGCCCTGATCCCACGTACATCTCCGGCGGATTGCGGATGGGATAAAGAGCATCCTTGTTGTACTTGGGCAAAACTTTCCGCAGGATGCGTTTGAACGAGCCATTCGGGCCATTGGCCCAGTGCACATGAAAGGTAAACCCCTTTTCAAGCCAGACGCGATGCTCGATTTCGATCACCTTGTCGTCGGGGATTTCGTATTCGCCGATGATCCGATGGGCAGTTGCGCCGAGCTCTCGTGAATCGATGGAAATGGACAACCGCATCGGTTCACTCGAATTGTATCGCAGGTCTTCATCCTTGTAGCGAGACTTTCGTCGCACTGCCTTCGCCGTGAATCGAATGACATACTCGCCGTCGGCGGGGACGCCTCGCTTCTTGTCGAGCAAAGGCTGTCCCAATGGTTGACGAAACTTGATGAACAAACGCCCGGCTTCTTTGCGCCATTCCTTATCGACCGTTACGCCGCTAAGAACTTCCTGCGACGAATCAACACCAGTTTTGCCTCCACTCTGGTAATCGATCATTTGTGGCCGAGGCCCGGGAAGAATGGCTTTGTCCGCCACCTTGCGAGCTGCTTCAAGATAGTTGCGGAGCAGATAATCCGATGTAACCAGGCCTTCGCCAACGTTGTCGAAACCTTCCGTCGAGTCGTCTGCAGGAAACGTAGTTGTGGGATCGAAGTCGACCATTGTTAATTGAAAAAGATCGCGAATCGTATTGCGGTATTCAACGCGATTCAGACGACGCATCACGACTTTGCCGACGTTCTCGCGTGCCTCTTCGCGTGCCTTGGCAAGAGAACTCGTCAGCAGCGAAACGACTCGCTTCAGTTCCGCCTCGGACGGCTGTGTCTCGTCTTCCGGCGGCATCTCCACCAGATTCAATTGATCAAGAATCTCTTGAAGCAATTCTGCATCTTCAACACTGCTTTCGACGGCAGACAATCGATCAAAACGACGATCCCCCTTTTGTTTGTCAGGTCCGTGGCACTTGATGCAATAGGACTTCAGAAACGGCTGAAGCACCTCGCGTCCAGAGCCTTGAGCTTGCACTGAGTTCGTACCGACACAGATCAGTAATAGTAAGGAAAGTCGGATCATGTGAGTAAATGATTCAGGTTCGAAGTGCTAGTGGAAAACGCATCCTGTTCGATTCCCAGTTGCTGGAGAATCGTGACGAACAGATCCGACAGCGGTCGACCATCACGACCATGCCGTTCGAAGCGATGATGGCTACCGCTGCGCAACCCGCCACCGGCAACCATGATCGGCAAGTTCCGGCTGGAATGCGAACTGGCGTTCCCCATCCCGCTGCCAAACAGTACGACCGTCGATTCCAGTAACGACTGTCCATTCGAGTCAGGAGTCTCCTTCAGTTTTTCCAGAAACCGGGAAAACTGGGCCGTATAGAAAGTCTCAATGATCGTAAGTTCCTTGAGCAGGTCTGGCCGTTTCCCGTGATGCGTCAGTGAGTGATAACCCAACGTGATTCCCTCAAAAGGAAACAGTCGGTTTCCACCAGGATGTCCGTAACAAATGACATTTGTAGAATTCGTTTGCAGCGCGAGCAGCATCAGGTCGTACATGACGGAAGTGTTGTAGGGATATTCAAGATCAACGATTGTGTCGTCAGCATCGCCGCCTCGAATCACTTCGTCGCTGGCCTTCGGTTTGGCAATGTCGAGCCAGTCCGCTTGGCGTTTTAACTTGCGTTCTACTTCGCGGATCGCGGTAAGGAACTGGTCGAGCTTGTCTTTGTCGGCCTTCGCGAGCCTCTCATTGAGACGTTTTGCATCTTGCCGAACGACATCGAGGATGCTTGTGTCTTCGTCAATGAATTGTTGAGTTTGCTGCTTCAGCTTCGGGTTGTCATTGACGAACAGCTTCGTAAAGACTCGCGCCGGATCACCGTCGGTCGGCAATTTGATTCCCGCCCGTGACCACGAAACACCACCACCGAGCAACAATGACGAAAACCTTGTCGCCTGGCCAAGGTGCCCCGCCAAGAACTGGTCCAGCGACTCCAATCGTTGAGGACGATCCTTCGTGTCCTTCAATTCGAAACCGTTGAGCAGCGTTTGAGAACATCCGTGCCCACCACCAACACCCGGGTGATCAAGGTTCGTGAAAACGCTCAGGTCTCGACGATGCGGTTCCAGTGGTTTCAGCAGCAGCGGCATTGCGTAATCAGCGCCGGTCTGCTCCGGAAAGAAGCCACCGGGGTTCATTCCGTAGTTCGGAGACACACAGACAAAGCGTTTCGCGTTTGCGTTCGATTTATTGTCGTTTGCAGCATGCAATGAATCAAACGCCGGCAATGCAATCGAAACACCGAGTCCACGAAGAAGATTGCGACGGTCAAGTTTTATCATGGTTTCTCTTTCCTCAGGTCATTCTTGCTGACTTCGACCAGCTTCGCCTTCAGCTTCTGTTTTAGTCCGGCTACGATCTCTGCGTATTCGGGTTTGCTGAAAAGATTTGTGTACTGCGTCGAGTCGTTCTCCGTGTCGTACAACTCGCCGATTTTTCCATATTCCAACAGAGACCATCGGTCCTCGCGATACAGCCGTGCTGTCTGTCACAAAATTATACACTCTGGTACGCGATTTTTCGCGTAGCATGGGCGGTGAGACGCCCAATTCCTTCGGGTCATGCGATCTGTGTGAAACTGGAATCATGATCGGAGCATGGCTACCACTACCAAAATGCAGAATCGCTACGATCACCGTCTTAATAAACTCGTTCGTTCGATACAAGACATTACCTGCGCCGTTCGGCACGGCGTCCCACCATCCACCGCTCGTGGCTGGTTGAAGCCGCCGACCACCGAGGTTGTTATCGTCGATGTCGTTCATGTCGACGTCATCCGACTGCAACAGGAAGTCCTGTGTCTTCGTGCTCGAATTCGGAAGTTGATCGCGCAGCTCCGAACGTTGCCAACCCCCTTGCTTTGTGCAACCTCTCGCAGGGAACCGCCGTCGATATTGCTCGGCAAACGTTTCGAGTATCCCGCCAGGTCGGCTAGCGTGGGAAGAATATCAACGCCACTCACTGGCACGTCGCTTACGGATCCCGGCTGGACGCCAGGTCCAATCACGAAAAATGGCACCCGTATACCACCTTCGTAAAACGAGTGTTTCCCGTCACGAAGCGGCGAGTTGAGATCTTCGCTGCCATCGGGTGCTTTCGGAATACTGGTTCGCCCGCCGTTGTCAGACATGAATATCAACCAAGTGTTTTCCTGTAGTTTTAGCTCTTCAAGCTTGTCCAAGATGTGTCCAATGCCAGCATCCATATCGCTCGTCATCGCTGCAAACTCTGGCATGGTGTGCTTTTGTACGGGAGACCGTTTCCGGACCTCCTCTAGAGTGCGCTGGTTATAGAAAATGTCCAAATGCACAGCGTAGTGAGAAATTTGCAAGTAGAACGGCTTGTTTCGGTGGTGATTTCGATTGATGAAATGCAACGCCTGGTCCGTGATCGTATCAATGCGTTTTGGATCCGGCGTGGATGTCGGCCCGCCGCTGCCCTTGCCGCCACCTGTCTTGTTGCCGGTATCGCCATCCGAAAAATCGTAGCCTTGCTCCGCTGGTGAAATTTCGTCGTAGCGATAATCCCACTTGCCGAAGTGAGCAGTAACGTAACGATCGTCCGTCGCCTTGCGCATCCGCGGAATGTTCGGCTGCTCGGCGTAGGTATCCGTCCAGTCCTTTCGATCCGCATTGTATTCGTGCCTGGTAGGGAACTGTCCGGTCTGCAGGGCATGGCGAATCGGGCAGCAAGACGCAGCCGGCGAATACCCCTGTGTGAACCGCATGCCCATGCGTGCCATTCGTTCCATATTTGGTGTCAGGTAATAGTCACTGCGCGTTCGCGGATCATCCGGTTTGATTTGAACAGACGACCCCACCCAGCTTTGATCGTCAGTGAGAACAACGATTAAGTTAGGCTTCTCTGCAGTTGCGGCATTGGCCAAGCCGACCAGCTCTCTTACTCGTGCACCCGGTCGTGGAACTCTTTGATCGTTCGTTGATGCGACTTGCTTCCGGCTAGATTCTCGTATTCCCTCGGGTCATTCAGGGCATCATAAAGCTCTTCGCCGCCGTCGCCGTATCGAACGTATCGCCACCGTTTACCACTTAGCACATAGTCGTCCGAATTCACGTAAGTCTTCACGACACGATTGGTGTCGGCCGAGGGATTCTTCAACAGCTCCGACAACGAAACGCCACCCAG
The DNA here is from genome assembly GCA_028823035.1 of Rubripirellula sp. Lineage (GTDB taxonomy): Bacteria > Planctomycetota > Planctomycetia > Pirellulales > Pirellulaceae > Rubripirellula. The sequence continues at coordinate 21,886 of JAPKCI010000049.1, read as the reverse complement.
ATCGGGTGATGGGAGACCAGCCATTTCGGATAGTGTTGGGTAGAGATCCAGCAAACTCACAGGCTCGTCGCACAGTTCATCAGCTTTCGCTTTTGGGCCACTAATGATCAACGGAACTTGTGTCGAATGAACCCAACCTGAACTCTTGCCCCACGCTTGTTTCTCTCCAAGGTGCCAGCCGTGATCGCTAAACAGAACAACGATGGTATTGTCCGTATGTTGGCTGTTGTCCAGACAATCCAGCAGGCGACCCACTTGATGATCGACAAAAGAGAGACTTGCTAAATATGCCTGGACCGCATGTTTCCATTGCTTGTGCTTGATCACGTGCGCATGAGTTCCCGCACCGACGGCATTTGGCGCTCGTTCCTTTCCAGCGGTTGGCACGTCTGCAAAATCATCATCGATCGTGTCGGGTAACCGGATGGTCTCGAGTGGATGCAAGTCGAAGTATTTCTTTGGTGCATACAGCGGGATGTGCGGACGGTAGAACCCGACGGCCAAAAAAAACGGTTTGTCCGCAGCCTGCGACTTGATCTTGTCGATCGACCAATCGGTTATCTTGCCGTCGCCGAATGCCTCGTCGGGTAAGTCGAACGCCGACCAGTCAAACGACTCACCTTTGCGATCCTTGGGATACCTCTCGCTCGACATTTGATTGAACGGCACACCCAATCACTCTTGCTGCTTTGCTTGGAGGTTGCGATGAGGACATGTCGGTTGATCGTAGGTTGCTGCGTGCTGCTGGGCTTGTCATTCAACTCTGACAACCCATCGGCATCTACCGCTGAACCGAATCCCGAGTCTGGTTTCGAGGTCAACAAGTCAATGGCATTTCACGTCGTTGACTTTATCGGGAAGGGGCCACGCGGTGGTGGCTGCCCGTCAGTAATGATTAGCAATTCAAGGAAAATGGGCGTCGAAATCTGATCGCGTTCGCTGGATGACTCCGCGTTTGAACTGGCGGCCAAGTTGCAAGATGTCCTTCCCACCGGCAAGCGACCCAACGGCTTCCTGCTCGTGTTTGATAAGCCAGCGCCCGACTCGGTTGCCAAGAAGTCTGAGAAATTCGCATTGAATAATTTCTTCGTCTGTTCGCCGCGCAGCTCGGTTCAAAGATTGTTCAGTCGGGCCGATCCCGATGAACAGTACTCCATAATCGTGTTCGTGCAAGATCGTAAGGAGATCAAGGCCGTATGGCAATTTCCACAGGGGATGCTGAACGAAAAGGCAATCGCACAGGTAGTCAAGGAAACTCGAACTCTGCTGGCGAAGACACCGTAATGTGATTGTTGGTGACGGCTGAAAAAAGAAACGCCACCAGCACGTCGCACAGACGCGGATCGTTACCGGTCGAAGCCGCCAGCTGCAACCCGGAACCGCAATGGCTATCATTCTGCATCACTAACGTGTCTGTTGCAGAATCACGTCGCAGCTTGGGCGGGTGTGGCCGTCGCTGTACGTGACGCCACGGGGGTTGTGTTGCAGTTGTGACGGGCTGGTGGTGGAGGTGCAGTCGAGTGCGACGATTCCATGGTCGACCAAGGGGCGGACTTCGCCCGATTCGCTGATTCCGTTCTGGTTGCGATCATGCCAGAGGGCCAAGTGGCGGAGTTCATTTCCTTTGAGCTTGCCGTCGCCGTTGTCATCCAGTGAGGCCATGGCATCGTAGCCATTGTTCCAGAACACCCAGAATGTCACGTTGCCGAACATCTGCAGCGCCGACGTGACCTCGCCCTTCCCCTCGAAGTCATAGACAAGCCAAGCCGTGTCGTGTTGGATCCACTGCCAGTTGCGGCGGATGCCGGAACCGTCAAGGTCGAAACGCACGGCGGCATCGCGGTCGAGGAACTCATCCGGCGTCAGGTTACGATTCAAAGCAATGGCGACCGGCGTGATCATACGCGGAATTGCTGTTTCGGTCGTCTCGGACTGCTCCGTCAGGGCGGCAATCTCGTCGGCGTCCGTCTTGGGATCGAGGAGCTTGATTAGATAGGTACTTGCCTCGGTAGAGATTGTCGGCAAACCGTGGTAACGGCTTTGCATTTTACGGTCGACCGGGAGCGAGTCCTTGACCAGATCGCGATAGAGCTTGATGGCCTGATTCTTTTGCCCGGCCTGTTCCGTACACCATGCTAAGCCGAGTCGCGCCAGGTAGTGCTCCGCCTTGAGAGCAATGACGGCCTTGTGGAGGTCAATTGCCTTTCGCAGATCGGCTTTGGCGGCGGCAAGGGCCTTCTCATCCTCTGTCTGCTCCACCCGGTAAGGGATCCCCCGGGGGACGTAACCAAACCAGGGACTGTCCTTGCCCTTTTGCACTTTGACTTGGCTCGATTTTACCGCGTACGCCATCGAGTGGATCCGGGCGAGCTGGAAAAGAAGATCCGGATTCCTGGGGTCCTGCTCAACCTTGGCCTCGATGTTTTTGACCAGGCGTGCCACAGGAACCGATTCGATCTCTGGCGGAACGAATCTGGCCTGAGAACGAGTGGAAATTACAAGGGAGATAATCAATGCCAGAATCGCAACTGTGAAGACTCTCATCGAACCTATCCTTTCTTGGGCATCGCCGCGCTCGTGGTGACCAGACTTCATCTTCGCATCCAGGAATGCGGAATGCAAACTTGCCGTAGCGTTAGTCGCTTGTAGAACGAGACAGGTGTTAGGTCAGATCCTGCACGAAACCTGTTGCGTAATGTGCGACGGCACAGACTCCGGCGACGGCTTTCCAAAGCTACCACTTCCCGGCGATATCTGCGAGCCCCGTCGCGACAGTCCGCGGCAGGAAACGTATCAGGAGATTCAGGCACTTGTACCGCATGCTGGGAATGATCAGGGGCTTGCGTTTCAGCAGACCCGAAATGCCGCATCGCGCAACGTAGGCTCGACGCAGCGTGATCCACTATTGCTCATCACTGTTATGTTCATCGCTCCTCTCGCCCTTGGACTATTGGGCGTTCGCAGAGCGGCAACCGCCGGTGAAGCCGGCAGGCCTGGATCGTGTTGGGAGTCATCATCTCCTTGATCAAGGCCACGGCCGTCGTCTTGTCGACCATCTCGACAACCGTGTACTAGCCCCAGTCGCTGCGAGGCTTGTCGGTCACTCAGAGCTTGTTGGCATACCAGCTTCGTCCCGCATCGCTACTAAACGCCAGTCGCGGCGCACGGTGATACCCACACAAGAGGACACCGCCGGGCAGTTCCACCACGGAGCGATGAGACCCGGTGAGGGTCTCGATCGGGCTTGTCCATGTCTTTCCTCCATCGATGCTGTTGACGCGGCAGAGCCCTGTTCGTTCCCCACGCGGATCACCCGGGATGATTTCATTCACACGATCCTCGGTACGCATCAGCGCCACCAGCGATCCGTCCGAGAGAACAGCCATCGTCGGTTCACTGAAGATCATCTGGTTGTCGGGATTCCCGTGGCCCGTCACGACAAATTCTCAGTTATCACCGTCATCCGTGCTGCGAGCCACGCCGGCGCTTAGCCAGCCTGGCTGGAGGTAGCCTGCCACCGGGATCACCAGCGTCCCATCCTCAAGTTCCATGGGGCGGCCGCCGGTCCAGACCCAGCTCCCCTTGAGCGGGCCGGTGTCGATCAGTTTCCCACTGGTCCAGGTCCTGCCCTGGTCCTCACTGTACGCCAGTCGCAGCGGCTTCTCCGAGACAGCCATTAGCCGGCCATCTCGCCGCACACCGATCGTGCTTATCGTGCGAACTTCTTCTCCCAGCACGCCATGGTAAGGCCTGGACCAAGTCCGAGCACCATCGCTGGAACGAATGAAGATCGGCTTGTGGCCTCCCGGTTCCACGGCTACCACAATCGTCCCATCGGGCATCCGGGCCACGCAGGGAATCACCCGGTACCTTTCCTCGTGCGTTGCCGGTGATCCCTTGTAGACGACCCGCGCCCGGGTCAGCTTCCAGTCCGATTCCACCACCGGAGAATCGGCGTAGCGAAGGAAGATCTCGTAGTCGGCATCCCCCTCACCAAGAACAGGACTGACCAGAAAAACTACAGTGAAAATCATCAAAAGCAAATGAGGTCTCATGTCAGTTGCTCCTGTTTTGCTTCAGTTGGAAATGGAATGAGGTGCTGATCGTATTATTCTACAGCCTTTTTGGGAGGATTTGAGAATGACACGCATTCGACGACGGTTTACTTCAGAAGAACAGGCGAGCATCGTGACAACTTTGTGTGGCACGCCAACGGTCCATCGAGACGGAACCCGCTTCCGTTTAATCCTGTCCCAAACGTAGCCCCAGTCGACAGACGAAAACGCCAGCACTACAGGCATATTCGACAGTGGCCTTTGATGATTGCTTGCGAGCTGATTTGTCGCGTTGTGGTAATCCTCGGGTCTGTTCTTGGTCTGATTCGTTGTCCAAAACAGAATGACTTGCAAATGACCGAATGTTCGAAACCCTTTTGTTTGCAGTGTTTTAGACAAACATGGTCGCGGGCAGGTGTGCTTTCCGCCCGTAGTGTGTAAGCGCACGACCATTGACACCGTAACAAAGTGGCACAGTCGGGTTATAGCGATACCGGCTGTTCGATTTGCGCGGGCGGAACGTACGGGTGATAACCCAACATCCGCACTCGTTTGCCGGATTGAATCTCGTATTCAATCCCGCGCCATACCGTTCGTTTCATCGTGCAGGCCGAGGTGAGTGCCACTGCGTACACCAGGGTCGTCAGCGGTACAGCGACAGCGATTTTGGCTAGATCGAACATCGATGTCCAGGATGCATCCTGTCCACGGCCACGGACGATTCGTCGTGCCGCGACTTCCATGGGAATCAGCAGCCCCAGAATTCCAATGCCATATCCGATCACGCCTGCGGAGGCATAGAATTGCACCGCTGCGTCACGTTGCCAGACGGCTGCGACGAACAATCCGATCGCGAACAAGGGCACGACGGTGGTAACAACGCCGTGCCCAACGACCGCCGGCCACGCTGGATGGTGTAGGCGAGCTGTCAGTAATTGACGCTTCACCCAGTGAAAGAACCCGCCGAGCGTACAGTCTTCACGATTGGTCATCAGCAGGGAAGGTACAAAGGCGACCCGCAATCGCCTTGATTTCAGATAGGAAAAGAGTGGGGTGTCTTCGCAGAAGGAATGTTGCCACTTGTTCAGCAAATCATCATCACGCAATAACCTTGTTTTCACCGCCAGGGTTCCGCCCCAGGGAATGCGATACGAAAACATCTGGACAACTGCGGCGGCATTCCAGGCATAACGAATCGATGCCGCCAGGGAAGGAGTGGCAGGCATGTACCAACGATTGCCTGTGGCAGCTCCCACTTGGTCGTCCTGCAAGGCGGTCGCCAGTTCCCGCAACCAGGTGGGATGAGGGACGGCATCGGCGTCCAATTGTGCGATAAACTGAATCCCAGGATCCAGAGTTTCTACCACCTGTAGCAAGCTACTGCACTTCAAACTGCACGTTTCCAGAGGAGTCGCCAGAAAGTGTACCACCAAACGCTCGGCGAACCTGCGCACCGCTTCGTCACTCGCTCCGGCACAACGCTGCACAAACGCATCCAATGTGTCGCGTGCTTCATCTTCCGGATGGTCAATGATGACATGCAGTTGAAAGTTTGGATAATCTTGCCGCGACAGTCCGGCCAGGCAGTCGGACAGGAAAGGATCCGAGCCGCGTAAACAGAGGATGATGGCAGCCGGTGGGGCCGCCGCGTCAGCGAGCAGGGGTCGTTTCCAGCGCCAAAGCGCGCAGGTAAACCAAACGACCAGCACGCCCTGGCCGATCACCAGTCCGGCCAAAACATACAAAGTTATCAAGGAAGCAGTATCCAACGGGCAAATCCAGCGATTGCGGTGGAGGTGAATCGGGCCGGCGTCAGTCGTGCCTACCACCGGTAAAGGTGTAACCCAGCCTGATCAGAAGCGTAAGCGAATCAACGACAGCAGACAATCATCCTGGATCCCAGTCATTACTCCTGTTGCGGATCCGGATTCAAAGCGAGAGCCACGGCGGATGCGAATTCCGTTCGTTCACCGCCGGCGTCGCCATTGTTTTTGGATTCCAACGGTGTATTTGGGGCCGGTGATGTCGCGCGTTCAAATGCGATCGCCAACAGCTTTTCAATCTCCGTCTTGGATTGGCCGTGCGACAAGCGGGATGCAAGTTGTTCGCTCGTCAGTGTTACCACTTTGCTCACGTTGGCGGCGATGCCTGGGCGAACTTTGATGATCCGTGTCGCGTTGTGATCGATCGACCATTGGCCGCCACCAGGGCCGCTGACATTCAAGCCGACTGTCGTCAACGGATCACTCGTTGCCTCGGTTGCCGCGAAATGTTGCCGGGCCATCGCCATGAGCTCACTCGCGTCGAATGGAATCGTTGGTTTCGGCAAACGGCGTCTTCCCCAGCGATCTTCTTCGCCGTAAGCCCAGAAGCGATGCAGCATGGGCTTGTCGATGGCGGGGCAGGACAGATGTCCTGCGAATCGTTTCAGATTGGTAGTATCGAAGCAGGGATCGTTCTGTTCGTACTGCTTGTACATTTTCATGCTGTCATGAGCGTTACGTGTCAGCAGATCCCCCGCACCATCACTGCTGATTGGCTGACCGTAGAATTCGACTCCATACGAATTAAAGTATTCGTACCCCGCTTCCATGATTTCCCTGGGAGTTAATGGCTTTTCAGGAGCCAGATGGAACGTGTGTCCATGAGCCTGATCGTTAAGGAGCAATTCGACAATCGCGGCACTTGTCCAATCCGCCGGTATAATATTGCGCGGTTCGTCGCCCGTCATTTTCAACCGAACCGGCGTGTGTCGTCGACCGTCCGCGTCCGGTGTCGTATTGCGGTTCACGACCGACATCATGTGCAAATACATGTAGAGCCCATGATAGGTATTCGTGAAACCTGTGACCGAATCGCCGGCAATGACTGCGGGCCGGTAAACCGTCAAGCAATCAATGTGCTTGGCCGACCGGACCAGTGTCTCCGACTGCAGTTTGCTCTGTTCGTAATCGTTGCGAAAGTCCTGACCACAATCAAGCTCATCTTCCTGAATGGTCCCCGCGCGCAGGCCGCACACGTAGGCCGTGGAAACGTAGTGAAGTTCGCGGATGTCAGCGACTTCGCACAACTGCAGCATGTGCTCCGTGCCGCCGACATTCGTACGCCATGGTTCGCCATTCTTCTGGCTATGGAAAGTCAACGTCGCCGCACTATGGAGAACGCTCGAGCAATTGTCGGCGATCCACTGACGCTGTGTGTCGTTCAGCCCCAGAAACTCGGCACAGATATCGCCTTCGAACACCACGGGGCGAGGAAACAATGAATTGGACTCCGACTCCCATTGCTGCAAGATCTGTTCGATCCGTTCACGCACGTTGAGGTGTTTGGTTGGCCGAACGACCACGACAACCTTGCGGCCTCTGGCTAGCAGGTCACGCAGCAGGTAACGACCAAGAAGCCCTGTGGCTCCAGTTAGTAGGATGTAGTCTTTCACGATAAGGACTCAGGTTGATGACTCACGTTGCACATGTCGCCCCGCGCGGATTTTCCAGCGGAGCGAAAGGACACCTTGCGGGGCCGGTGGGTGCGCCGCTAACGGGCCCCTCTTGCATAATCAGCTTAACCTGCCGTGGAGTCGCAGGCAACTTTGGCAGTATAGGCAGCATGGGGCGTCTTCGGTCGTCTTCCCGCCAAAGACATCGTGATTTTATCGGGATTCGCAGTTTTGGGGATAATGGAAGAGCTTGCCTAGTGGGCCCAGGAGCACTGCTGGGAGGATGATCAGGTCTGCCAAAACGGCTGCGAAAAGCATGGCAAACATCAACCACGCAAAGCGCGCTATGGGCACGAAATCGCTGAAGCTGTAGACAAGTAGCCCCAGTCCACAGATCAGGGAGGTCTGTGTCATCGCGGAGGCGCAGCGCGAATACGCGTATTCGACGGCCTCTGATCGGCTACGTCCGTCCTGCAGCCCGCGGCAAAACCAAGTGATGAAGTGAAGCGTGTCGTCCACCGCGATTCCTAATGCCACGCCGGCCGTCATGATCGACCCGATATCGAGTGGAATGCCAGCGAGGCCCATGCCACCTAAGACCAGAACACACGGAATCAGGTTGGGGATCATACTGACCACGCCAGCGAAAGTTCTGGCCAACACGATGCGCATCCGATCCGAGCGACGGGAGGCTTGCCGCAGGTGACCGCGAGCAAAGCCAATCATCAATAGGATCATCATGACGGTGATGATCCCAAAGGCGGTGACAAAGCTGTTGATCAGGTCGATTAGCATTTGGTCCTGAACTTTTTGGACCAACGGAACGCCTCCACAGAAGACGGCTGATACGTCATTTAGCCCCAACGCATCCGCGCCCTTCACAACGGGGCCGACGGCCGTTTCGATCTCGTTCAGCAAATTTACATAGTTGTGGCGTTTCCCAGCGTAAGCTCGCACGCTAATCCGCCAAAGTTCTTCGGTACCGTTGTGACGGAGCATGGCTGCTTCCACCAGTGCGTCAGCATTTGCTTCCAGCTTCCTATTCAACACAACTTGTTTGGCTATCTGTCGCATCGTCTCGCCGGAGGGGGGAATACGCGGCAAAAAGTTCAGTGGGGAAACCACAACGCCCACGTCATCCAATTGAGCGACCTTGCCGTGAACTTGTGCAACCAGTCGCAAGCGATCAATGAACTTCCCACGGCTGCCCGTCGCGGGCTGTGGCGTGAGGGGCACCCGCAAGACGATTTCCACTGGGATCAGTGGACCGATGCGATCTTCGACCCACTCATAGTCCTGCAGGATCGCGGCATCGGCGGGCAATAGGCTATGGACGCCTGCGGACGAACGAATTCTCGTAATACCCCATCCACTGAAAATGAGTACGGCGATAGCCAACACGTGAATGACATACTTGCCCTTACCAACGATGCTCAGTAGCCACCGCCAAGAAGTTTTTTGCGGGTTGCTCGCTGCGGTAGCCTTCCGCTTCCGCTTCCAAAGAGCGATCTGTTCCAGTTGACACGGTAGCAAGGTAAACAAGACGACGTTGGCGATCAGCAAGCTGGCGCTGGCGCAAATCCCGAACTTTCTTACCGGCGTCAAAAAGCTGATTGCCAGCGAACTGAGTCCCACGGCGGTTGTCGAGGCCGCCAGAACGCAGGGCGCCAATGCATCCTTGACGGCTCGAAGGGGCGCTCCGTCCGAGCCCAACTCATGGCTGGTGTCACGATAGTAATTTATGATATGGACACCTGCCGATACAGTGAGCACGTACACCAACGACGGCACCATTAGCATGACGCTGTCCATCTGGAATCCGCTGTAAGTCACCAGAGCTAAACTAAGCTGTTGACAGAACAACGCATTAATAAATAGACAAGCAGCAAGGATGACATCGCGGAACAGAACCAGCATCAGCACGAAACAGAGCGCCTGCGATGCAACGCTCATTTCCATCAGAAGGTGGCTGCTGGCGCGGTCGATTTCTTCGGAATCGCGAGTTGTGCCGGCAAAGCGGATCTGATCACGTTCTAAACCGGGGACGCGATCAGCACTGTCGTAGATATGAGCAAACCACAGGGAGCGGTTCTTCAAGCCATCCGGAGACATCAAGGCAAGCAGGCATGTTTGGTCGTTCTCTGGTCCCAGTAGCCAGCCTTGCAAACGCGTTTTGGCGGCAGCCTCTGGCATATTCAGTGGTTCCGCCATCAGTTGATCCAGCGCATCACGGCCACTGATGAGCTTGCGGAAGACGGTTGTTTCACCGCCGCTGGGGAGCTGGATCGGCCGGGATAATTCCGCCTGCAGCCGTTGCAGTCGTTTGTCCTCTAAAGTGCATCCTTCCCAGCTGAGTAGCAGCAGATCATCCGAGACAAAATGCTCGGCAAACCATTGCAGTTTCTGCGTTTCCTCGAAAGACTCCGGCAGCCATTCCTCCACGCTCGTACCCGCGTTGCGCAGTGCTTCTCGCGCACCGAAGACCACCCACGGCGCCGCCAGCACAAAGCAAGCGAAGACGATCAGGCGAAATCGAAAGTAAGGCGATTGGGCCATGGAACGAAGTGTGAGAGGGGACGGGAGGGGATAGGAGGGGGGCGTATGACGCTGACTCCCTGTACGCAACTGGAGAATTGCTTCAACCTGCAATATGCCATTCTTGCTCACAATATCGTGGCAAACGTGTGTCTCTTGCTCGCCAAACTCGTACCATATTAGCCATCTGCTTCTGGTCGGGTGGCCAAAATCAAGCTGTGAGATGAAACCGTTATATTTATTCGAATTCTGTGATCAGGCTTGGATTCCCAGCGGGGCACGCGAATGCCTGTTCGAGGCCATGGACGCTTGTAACTCCGGCTTGCGGTCCTTCAATGCGTAAGTTGCTGATGTCGTGTTGGAATTGGCCGTGCGACACGACTTGGACAAGATTGTTGAACTGGGTGCCGGGCGAGCTCCGATCACGTCGCACATGGCAAAGGACGAGCGTACGCGCGGGATGACGCTGGTCCCCACAGACGTTGCGCCCAACGACGAGATCTTTCAGCGGATTGGTGCTGAATAGGGTGAACGAATGCAGCCGGAGTTTTCGCCCGTCGACATCACGCAACCGCTAAGTGCGACGTAATTCGTTAAGCTCTGGCCACGGTTTCCAACGCTTGCCATATCCCCATCGCAAGTACAACCGATGGGGCCAGTCGCAGATTCGAGCCGTCTTCAAAAGAATACTTCCAATGCGAATGGCTGTCGGCACGCCACCGCACGTTGTGACCGGCGCAGTTTCCGGGGCAGATCGCTGGCCTGATTTTCTAAGCACCAATGGATTGAGGAAAAGCTGTCCATCGACGGGGACCAATCCGCAGGGGGCGTACAGTTTCGCGATATCACCACTGTATTTCTTGTTACTGCGCAAGTGAGTGGCGACTGCCGGCGCGACGTACCAAAACGGAGCGTGCACGATGAAGTTTCCACCTGGACGGATAGCTCGAGCCAGTTTGTTGACAAGTTCCGGGGGCGATGGGACATGTTCCAGGACGTCCAGGCAGACGACCGCGTCGTAGGTGTCGTCAACGACATCTTCCGCGTTGTTCAGGATGCGAACATCCGCATTGAAATCACGAAATAAGCGGGCGGCGAAACTTCCTCCATCGGCCGAGACATCATGATAGTCCACCTGATGCCCTGCTTGCGTGAGATACAAGCTGTCGAAGCCCAGCCCATCGCCGAATGTCAAGATGCGTTGAGGTTTCCCGTCCTTTGCTGCCAAATAGTTCGCAATCCAGCGTCGCATTTCGTTCTTTTCGGGTGACCGATTCCAAACCGTCGTCTCGTATAGAAAGGAATTCGTTTCGCGATAGAAATCAAGGAGTTCCGCGGACCATTCGTACGGCCGTATGCTTTTGCGTTTCAACTCCGCCGCGACGGAACAACCAATGTCTTGATGTTCACGCCAAAGTTGTTCTGCCACATCCTCTTCTGCAACGCCGGAAATGGTCGAGATCAATTTGACCAGATACCGCGTATCACGAAGCGGCTCCGTCAATGGATCGGGCACAGTGATAGGGGCGGATTGGGAAGTTGGCATGACAGGTTCTCAATGTCGGTCGATCCTTACCATGATAGTTGGCCGCAGTCGACGTGCAAACTGGCGGCCCTTGCGGGCATTTTGCGACGAGTTCTCAGGTTTGCGCATTGAATCCAGGGGCTCGGCGGCTACGATGGACAGCTACTGTTTGACGATTCCAACCAAATGCACCGATGCCTAAAATCGACGTTACGGCGCTCACCGAAGCTCAGGCAACGCTGCTCATGCCACTGTGGGCGCGTGCGCAGGAAAGTCATCATCCGGCCGCGTTGCTGCATGATGAAAAAGCCGTGTCGACAGTGGCGGATTTGGATTTTCCATTTCATCGATTCGAAGCAAAATCGGTGCGGGCGGTGGACGATTGCCTGCGAGCGTCCGTGTTCGACCGGCTGGTCGCCGAATACCCGGTTAACCTCCCGGATGACAGGATCGTGGAACTCGGTGTGGGTCTGGACACCCGCAGTGATCGTATTTGCAATGGACAAGCGCATCGGATCGGACTGGATTTGCCCGAGGTCATTCGGTTGCCTAACCAATTCATCCCAGACGGGGATCGGCGTCGAACGATCGGCAAGTCGTTGCTGGATCCAGACTGGTTTGACGAAGTGCGACAGCATTGCGGCGACTACGTGCTATTTACGCTCGAAGGAGTCTTGCGCTTTTTCGCTGAAACCGAAATTCGTACACTGTTTACCAAAATGGCCGATCGTTTTACCAAAATGGCCGATCGTTTTACCAAAATGGCCGATCGTTTTACCAAAATGGCCGATCGTTTTCCGCGCTGTGACGTTGTCTTCACTGCGCAGTCTCCGTGGTTCCTGATGGTTTCGAATCTTCGCCACCGGCTGCCTGATTCGAAGCTTCGATTCAGCTTGGCAAACGTGCGTCGGGTCGAACGCTGTGATTCTCGCTTCCACGTGAAGCAGTATGTTGGATTCGGGGATTCCCCGTCTTATGACGATGGAATGCCACGGTTGTCGCTATTCCGTAGGTGGGGGCGGAGACTGTTTTCACCTTCGCGTCATCTGTTCAAAGTCGTTCATGTTAGTTGGTAGAGCATTCCATGGTCATCACGGCTTGCGTCGCGCTCGGACTCTGTTTCATTCTGTCCGTTAGTCAAATCGGCGTTGTGCTAGCGTTTGTGCGAAGGTTTGGTTCCGCTAGGCCAACGGACAGTGCGCCGCAGACAAGGCCGCGTGCTGCCGTCATTTTGGCGCTGCGTGGACCGGATCCCTATTTGTCGGATTGTTTAAGTCGTTTGCTCAAGCAAGACTACGAAGACTACTCGATCTTTGTCGTTGTCGATCATGCCAAAGATCCCGTCCTACGCGATGTGGAAGCGTTGCGTGCAAACGATGCATCTGAACGCTTGAATATCTGTGTACTGGAGTCCCCACACACCACCTGCAGTCTGAAATGCAGTTCGTTGATCAAGGCGCTGGAACAAATCGACGAGACGTATGAGGTAGCTGCCTTTCTGGATGGAGATGTGCTGCCACATGCTACTTGGCTGGCGGAGTTGGTGAGTCCGCTCGCAGACGAATCCGTGGGTGTCGCGACCGGAAACCGATGGTACGTGCCCAGCGGCCGTCGGTGGGGATCCTGGATCCGCTATTGCTGGAATGCGGGGGCCGTTGTCCAAGTCTGGCTGAACAGGATCACTTGGGCGGGCAGTATGGCGATGCGGATATCGACGATTCACAAAGTGGAGTTGCTAGCGGCCTGGCAGCGAGCTTTTGTGGATGATGCTACCGTTCACCGAAAAATGCACGAACACGGATTGCGCGTTCACTTCGTACCAACTGTGATGATGGTGAATCGGGAGGAGATTACTACAGGAAGCTTCGTGCGCTGGGTACAGCGACAATTACTTGCCGCGAAGTCGTGTGGTTCCGGTTGGCGATTTGTTGGCCTACACGCCTTGAATCTGGCCGTCACGCAAGGACTTTCTATCGCGATGGTTGCCACGGGAGTGATCGCTGGCAACGTGCCAGTGGCCGTCATCGCGGGCAGCGGGATTGCGACCTATTGGGGAAGCTCTCTGCTTGCGATTTTGATAATTGAGCTTGCGATTCGTCGAACGGTGGCTCTCCACGGGGAACCGATCCGTTGGCAAGGATGGGGCGACTTGTTGCGGGTATCCGCGGCGATGCTGCTGACCCAAGTGTTGTATCCCTTTGCTCTCGCCACAGCTCTCTGCAAACGGACGGTCTCGTGGCGCGGGATTGAATATCGGATCCATGGTGACCGCGACGTCGAGATGGTTGCCTACCACCCCTATGTTTCGCCCAGCGGTACAGACCCTACTGAATCCGTCATCTGATAGCCTCTTACTCTGCACGATGTCACGCGTCAGTAAGTTCGCTGTTGGGGCGTAATCCGTCATTCAACACCGTTGGTGCAGGAGCGGTGGCCCACGTCGGAACTTCTCGAGTTCCCTCTGGCTTGAATGAGGGCCAGTGGGCAAACGCATTGGGCGCCCAACGCGCGGCCCGGTCCCAACGATGAACGGACCTTTTCCTTGTCGCTCAACGCGGCACATTGGCTACTGCGGTTCCATTAAGCACTGGAATGGGCGCAGCGCCGCCGACGGATTTTTTGCAATGCTGCACGAATTTGTCCAGCAGCATTTGCGCGACCGCTGCAGAGATGGCTCGCGGATCGTAGTGAAGGGTGATCGAAAGTCGATCCGCGTAATGGTTTGCAGCAAACGTCACGCAATTGTAGGGGCAGATTGGGGCGAGTAATTTCATGTCGTCCAGGACGACGTTGCCGGCCACCAGACGTTGATCCTGTTTGGGTAATCGGCAACGTAGCAAAGGCTTGCCAAGATTCGTGAAAATGCATGTGGTGGTGCATTTGTTTTTGCGAGCAGCTTTACGCAATCCGCCAGGAAGAAGCTTCGAAATCTTCAGACCGAAAATGAATGTCAATCCTAGTTGATTGTCACGGATCAATTGCATTTCGTCGTGGATACTTTGTAACAGTTTCTGCGGTCGGTCGCATTGCTTTCCTCGACGATCCAGGAAAACGGAGCTGACGACATTCGCCGCGGGTAACAAGCGATCGTCCTTGCTACGCAAGTTCATCGGCACCATCATGCGCAGCCAGTCGTTTTCCGAGCCGCTTGCGGAAGACGCCGAATCTGAAACTAGACTTTCACGCCGTAAGTCCGCCATGGCCAGGAAGATGTCTCTCGCCAAGAGGTCGTTGAACGTCGCTTGTTGCCGTTTGGCGACGTCGCGCATCGCCCGCGTTTCATCAGCATCAAAACGGTGAGAAACGATCGTTGGGTACTGCTCGGGCGGCGGAGCGTCGTGGGAATGAACCTCATGGGGAAGGAGCGGCGTTGGCGCACGCCGAAGAAACTGCCAGGCGCCCTGCAGGCCGATCAGTTGTTTGCGAAAGATCTTGATAAACCCTGTGGCGGACAATCCATAGTCGCCGCGCTGGGCCAGTCGCTGCGGATCCAAGTCCGGTAGCCGAACGCGTTCCGACGACTCGCCTGTCTCCAGTGCGTACGAGATAAGTAGATCATTAATGAAGTTGAAGATGCCAGCTCCATCGCAACAGGCATGATGGAACTGGAGCGTCAACGCGGATGTCGTTTCGTCCGGCGATTCAACGATCGCCAATCGCAAGCCGATTTCTTTCGTGAGGTCCAGATGGGTTGCTGTTGGCATGGGGCCGCCGGTTGGGCCAGTGGACCATGTGATCCGCGGTTGCGGCTCCTCGTCAGGCACCCAATTTAGCCGTCGCCCCCGTTGCTCGATGCGCGATCGTAGCAGGACGTGACGTTCCAAAGTTGTCTGTAACGCGCTCTCCAACGCGGGACGCATCAGTCGCCCAAAAAACTGCAGTCGTATGAAGCAACTACACGGATATGCGGGCCGGTCTTGCCAATACAGAAATTCTTCGAACGTGGTAAGAGGGAAGGAACGGGTCATGTCGATCGCGTCTCGCCAAGTTTCGATCCGTTGATGATCCGCTGCAACGTCTCACGGCACGAATACTTGAATTGGTAACCCAGTGCGTTTGCCAGTCTGCTGGGGCTGACGACCCATGGATAGCGAGTAGGTGAGCAAACTGAACCAAGAGCATAGGCCTGCGTGAAACGCATTCCCTGTGCAGCCAGTATGTCGATATTGGTCGTCTCTACCTGCGATGGTTTGTAGTAACATTTAATGTCACCTGTGCCGACATCGTCTGAAAGAATGAATATGATGTTCGGTTTGTCGCCGCCCCAGGCGAGGAGCGGAAACATATACAGAAGAAGTAATATGATTAGTTTTGTCATAAATCCATTGTCCTAAATTCGCACTCAACGGTCGAGATGACGATGCCGACCGGTCTGTCAGTACAACTTTTTGTCCTCAAGCTGTTCCTTTTGGGAAATGTCACCGTTCATTCTCGCACCCGGAATTCAAGCACGCAATGGAGCGAAATTCAGTTTGGCAATTCTGTATTATGTGAAATCAAGAAAAGCTTTCGAGGCAGGTCATGCGCGCTAACCGAGGTCGGAGGAAATGGCCGCCATGGTCCATCGCAGAATACGTTCGGTTTCCCAAAGGATTCCAATCTAGCCGCCGGCGGTCGTGATCTCCAATATATCCTTTGCCCTCCTCCAACTGACAACTCAGACACTAGTTTGCGGATCCATAAACGATGAATGCAAAGAACAGACTACTTGTCCCACGACTCTTGTTTGTCGTCTGCTTCGCTGTCGGTGCTTGGATGACGTTCCACCTGTTTTGCTTGCTGGCTGTGGGGCTGCGAAGTAGTTATACGTGGGAAACAACGGAAGGCACGATAACAAAGGCCGACGCGCAAATACACGGCACAGATTCAACTAAACCAGGGACACCTGATAGCACGACCACAACCATCGAGATTGCCTTCGACTATTCCGTGTCTGGTCAGCGATTCCAAGGAAACTCGTTGAATGTCGATGAACTGCTCGGTTCCCAACTTGGGACAAATAGCAAAATCAGACTTCGGAGACTTCCAGAGACATATCCCGTTGGTGCAAAGGTCTCTGTTTACTACGATCCCAGTGATCCTGATAAAGCGGTATTGGAAACTGGCGTCCCCGTTTTGGAGTTCGCGTTTTGGTTTGCACTGGGCTCGCTGTTCCTCTTTCCTGCATGGATTATCAATAATACATATCGTCCGTTTTCGTGGCTTGGGGATGCGGCATTCCTGCCAATCACGTGGGTCCTCAATTTCGTTGGCTACGCGCTGTCGGGAAGACAGAAGAATGCGAAAGCTGTCGTCTCCGAACTGAGGGACATCGAGCATGTAGAAACCGTTGCATTCATGCCGTCCGGCGAACGCGTCTCGGTTTCTGACGACTCTTCCGGTTGTGCAATGGGTTGCGGCCTGGTCACATTCCTGTTGCTCAGTCTGCTCACTTTCGCGTTCATCGACTATTTCAGTGACAGGCTGAACGTGTCGCTTGTTGAGGGTATCGCAGCAGTTGTTATTGGAGCAATTGCCTGGCGGGCCGCTTCCAGCTATCGGTTAGCGCATCCATCGCGAGATTTCGTTTTCGACTGGAGAAGCCGTGTTCTGACCGTCAGAATGGGCGCCACCAGGGAGGATGGAACATATCGCTATCAGAAAAAGAGCGAGTTCACTGTTCCATTTGACGTCTTGCAGCCCTTGTATTTGACGGCAATCAAACAAGACGACGCTGGTTACCGAAGTGAAATCGCGCTGTCAGTTGACGGCAAGGACTACACGTTGTTGACGTCTACGAAATCTCGGAATACGGAGGAATCTGCTCGTGGCCAACTCGCTCCGTTTGCGGAGCGTTTGGCGAGTGCACTCAACATTGAGGTTGTCCACGGCGAAACAGCGAAACCGGGGCACGCGGCGGGCGAGACGGAAGACACCCCAGAGGGCGATTGGAAAATCAAGGAGTTCGCCGATGCAGTGGCAGATCAAAACGGAGAGGTGGAAATTGACGAAGGACGTCTTTGCGACCTGAACTTGATGTTTTGCGAACCCAGTATGCAACTCCAGTTCCTCGAACGTTGTGTTAAAGATGAATTGGATTTAGGAAAACTGGGAAGTCTTCTTTTGCAAGAAGTCTCGCTGTCGGATGAATGGCTGTTGACCATCTCTCGGTTTTCCGACCTGCAGATGCTCATGCTGTGCTGCTGTGACATCGACGGTGACAAGCTTAAATTGCTCACGCCACTTGCTTCCGCCTTGACATTCCTGGATCTCTCTGGCAACAGTCAACTTAGTCATTTCGACACCGACACTCTGGCTTCATTTACCAGCCTGCGACAATTGGGTTTGAGAGCTACCCGGTTCAACGACGTAACGACTCAGGATCTCAAGCGTCGTTTACCCGAGTGCGATGTCGAAATCAGTTGAATAGAGGTTCGAGTGACACAAGAGTGCATTACTGTCATGTTTGCATGAGACATGTCACACGGAACCTCTCGCCACGGGAGCGGCTCATCTCTTGAGTGTAAAAACCACCGCCCACCACTTGGCGAAGGATCAACCGGCTGAGATTACGATGTTTCAGATTTCTGAAGTGCAAGACTCTCCTGCCTTTAACGGTTGGCGGAGTTTTTTGACCCTACGCGCAACAGGACCTCGGTATCGCTCCCGAAGTCCTGTGGATTGGCGGTTGTCGCCTGTGCGGTTTGCGGCGAACGGGCGGTCGGCCGAGCCGTGGATCGAGTTCATCGAGCAGCTCGAAAGCCAACCCGAAATCACCCCGCTCAAACGCCAGTTCGGTTTCATAACGCAGAACGTCACTGTACATGCCGTGGGGAATCTTCGGACTCGATTGGTCCAAGGGATCCGCCTGAGCGGTTTCGACCAGAGTTGTTCCCAGCAATACCGCGCGGAGCATCCTGTATTCGATACTCGATATTGTTTTCGTCATATTCATGGTTTGAGGCCCTTTCTCATGTGTCGCCTTCACCAGTAGATTGCAAACGGCGGCAAACACCGGACACACTTTTTGAGTTTTTTTCGAACTCGATGCCACAGCACACGCAGTGGCAGGCCTTGGCCGTTCGCAGCAGAGACAAACAACTAAAACTGACAATCAACGCCCACCGAGGCCGGTCTGAAACGGGCCTCCCCTGATCGTGTAGAATGAGGAGTGCTTCCGCTGGTGTTTGTTCAAGGGCCACTTTGATGACATCCTCCACCTCTGACCGCAATTTACTGTTCGGCATACTCGCTCTGCAGATGGACTTTATCACGCGGGACGGCCTGATCGATGCCATGCAGGCCTGGACACTGGCAAAGACACAGTCGCTGGGCGAAGTCCTGGTCGACCGAGAACTCATGCCGCAGTCACAGCGGGATGTGCTGGAACAACTGGTCGATGCGCATATCACACAGCACGGGGGCGATGCTCAGCAGAGCCTGCAGGGACTCAGTTCTGTGGGGATCACAGCGGATGCGCTGCAGAGTCTTGCCGACCCGGACGTGCAGGCCAGCCTGCTGCATGTCCCCAACGCTGCGGACGGGGAAGCCGGCATGTTGTCCCAAGCTTCCTCGGCTACAGATCCTGACGCAGACGGCCGGACCCTGGCGATGCCACCGCATCCCGATCAGTCGGAACTGCGTTTCCAGATTCTGCGTCCGCATGCCGAAGGCGGACTGGGCCGGGTGTCCATTGCTGTGGACCGGGAATTCAACCGTGAAGTGGCGTTCAAGGAGATCAAATCCCAGCACCGGTCCAGTCAGGACGCACGGCAGCGGTTTCTGCTGGAAGCGCAGGTCACTGGCGGTCTGGAACATCCGGGGATCGTGCCGGTATACGGACTGGGGCATTTTCAGGACGGGAGTCCGTTTTATGCGATGCGGTTCATTCGGGGCGACAGCCTGAAAGAGGCGATCGACACCTTTCACCAGCAGCGGGCAGAGGGAGCCTCGAATGTGTCCCGTCAGGCCTATGCGCACGATGTTCAGTTCCGGGAACTGATCAGCCGGTTCATCGACGTCTGTTTTGCGATGGAATACGCGCACAGTCGCGGTGTCCTGCATCGTGACTTGAAACCCGGCAACATCATGCTGGGGAAGTATGGTGAGACACTGGTCGTGGACTGGGGCTTGGCCAAGGCGACGACGGGCACAGGCGACACGGTGAAGTCCAGCGGTAATCTGGATCAGGAAGCGCCACTGGTCCCCGGTTCGGGTGGTTCAGCCACCGAGACTCAGATGGGTAGTGCGTTGGGCACCCCGCAGTTCATGAGTCCGGAACAGGCGTCCGGTCGAATGGACGAGTTGGGTCCCCGAACGGACGTGTACAGTCTGGGTGCCACGCTGTATCAGATGCTGACGGGTACCGAGCCGATCAGCGCCTCTAAGACGGGCAGTGAATCGGAACGTCTGTCCGTTCCGGAGATCCTCAAA
Source organism: Rubripirellula sp. (assembly GCA_028823035.1). GTDB lineage: Bacteria > Planctomycetota > Planctomycetia > Pirellulales > Pirellulaceae > Rubripirellula. The sequence continues at coordinate 1,923 of JAPKCI010000049.1, read as the reverse complement.
CGCGCTCAGAAGGGGCAGTTTCCGCGTCCGCGCAGTGTGAATCCGGACGTGCCGGCAGGTCTGGAAGCCATCTGCCTGAAAGCGATGTCGCGGAACCCACAGGACCGTTATCCGTCGGCCCGGGCGCTGGTCTCAGACCTGGAGGCGTGGATGGCGGACGAACCGGTGACCGCGTGGGTGGAACCGCTGAGTGTTCGGGCCCGCCGCTGGGTGCGTGGCCATCAGGTGACCGTGGGGATCGCTGTAACGGCGCTGTTAATACTGGCGACGGTCAGTCCGATCATGACACTGCAGCAAAGCCGGATTGCTACGACTGAGAGACAGAATGCCGCGAGCGAGAGGGAGAATGCCATTGAGCAGTCACAACTGCGGACCGATGCAGTCGCAGCCCGGAAAAAAACGGAAGCGATGCTGGCTCGTTCCAACTACTTCCTGGCCAAGACGAGGTGGGAAAACAACCGTGTGGCGGACGCTCGCGAGCTATTGCAAAGAGTGCCTCAACAGCATCGGAATATCGAGTGGTATCTGGCACGTCGGCAATTTGAGGGCTCGACTTTGACCCTCCATGGACAAATGGAATATGTCAGCAGCGTGAGTTTCAGCCCGGATGGCACGCGTATCGCCTCGGGAGGGGATCTAATCCGGTTGTGGGACGCGGCCACGGGCGAGGAACTTCACACCCTCAAGGGACACACAAAGGATGTCAGGAGCGTGGCCTTCAGCCCGGACGGGCAGCGTCTGGCCTCGGCGAGTGCTGACAACACTGTGAAGGTGTGGGACGCGGCCACCGGGCGGGAGTCACACACGCTGAAAGGACACACTGATGCGGTTATGAGCGTGGCCTTCAGCCCGAGCGGGAAGCGTCTGGCCTCGGCGAGCTTCGACAACACGGTGAAGTTGTGGGACGCGGCCACGGGCGAGGAACTCCACACCCTCAAGGGACATATGAATGCTGTCTTCAGTGTGAGTTTCAGCCCGGATGGCACGCGCATCGCCTCGGGATGTACTGATGGGACAATCCGATTGTGGGACGCGTCGACGGGTCAGGTACTCCACACCCTCAAGGGACATGCGAATGCTGTCTTAAGTGTGAGTTTCAGCCCGGATGGTACGCGCTTCGCCTCGGGAAGTTCTGATGGGACAATCCGGTTGTGGGACGCGGCCACGGGCGAGGAACTCCACACCCTCAAGGGACATACGGGTGAAGTCATCAGCGTGAGTTTCAGCCCGGATGGCACGCGTATCGCCTCGGGAAGTGGGGATCGGACAATCCGGTTGTGGGACGCGGCCACGGGCGAGGAACTCCACACCCTCTGGGGACATGCGAAATATGTCACCAGCGTGAGTTTCAGCCCGGATGGCACGCGCATTGCCTCGGGAAGTTATGATGCCACAATCCGGTTGTGGGACGGGTCGATAGGCGAGGAACGCCACACCCTCAAGGGACATACGGGTGAAGTCACCAGCGTGAGCTTCAGCCCGGATGGCACGCGCATCGCCTCGGGAGGTACTGATCACACAATCCGGTTGTGGGACGGGTCGACGGGCGAGGAACTTCACACCCTCAAGGGACATACGGGTTATGTCCACAGCGTGAGTTTCAGCCCGGATGGTATGCGGCTGGCCTCAGCGAGTTGGGACAAAACGGTGAAGGTGTGGGACGCGGCCACGGGCGAGGAACTCCACACCCTCAAGGGACATATGGAACATGTCAGCAGCGTGCGTTTCAGCCCGGATGGAACACGCATTGCCTCGGGAAGTTATGATGAGACAATTCGGTTGTGGAACGCGGCCACGGGCGAGGAACTCCGCAGCTTCAAGGGACATGCAGATATTGTCACCAGCGTGAGTTTCAGCCCGGATGGCAAGCGCATCGCCTCGGGAAGTTCTGATAACACAATCCGGTTGTGGGACGCGTCGCCG
>JAPKCI010000258.1 GCA_028823035.1 Rubripirellula sp. | reverse complement strand
TCAATGATCACGACCAAGAGCGTCAATGATCACGACCAAGAGCGTCAATGATCACGGCCAAGAGCGTCGAGGATGATGACCACTGGCTCACATGCAACGGTGTACGAAAAGGCGTCGCAGAGCGGAGCAGCATCACTTCAAAAACTACCCACCTAGGGGTACTGCGACACCGGATCAGTAGGCAATCGAGTCAATGCTGCCGCTTGGCACATCACCCACTTGCCCATCGACGAATGACTATCCCCATGCAGAGTGCCTTCGAATACTGCTCAACTCGCATTGAACACAGCTCAACACGCCTCAAAACGCGGTCATGGCAGCAAGTAGAACGGTTTCTCATTGCCATCTCGGTGTCAACTTTGCCTAACAAAACCGAAGCTAACCAACGGGCACGGCGCCGTTGATAGACTCTCGAATCCAGTCCCTGGATTTAAACTTTGGTAACCGCGCCACTGTCTGTTTCTTCAATTTCGCCGAGCAACTCATTGAAGGGTAGGGGAACCATTGATTTCAACATCCGGGCCAAAACCAACGTGATGTTGTCTCTGCCACCCGCTAATAGCGCTGCCGAAACGAGGGATTCGCAGGCGTCACCTGTTGATTTCGCATTAGCAATCAATTCCGAAATTTCCTGATCGGTCACCAGATCGGTCAACCCATCTGAACACAGCAGAATCCGATCGTTGACGGACAGTTTGACGTGAAAGACGTCAACCGGCACCGGCTCACCGTCCGTGCCAAAACAGCGTGTCAGCACGTTACCGTAGGCACGCGTTGACTCAGGTGACGCTCCGGCATCCAGCAAGTCCTGAGCAACTGTGTGGTCACGGGTGATCTGACGGAGCCCTTCGTCCCCCAACAAGTAGGATCGCGAGTCGCCGACATTGACGATCAGAGCGGAGTCACCATAGACATAGGCCGCAGTCAACGTTGTTGCCATGCCATCCAGATCGGGGTTCTTTTCAGCTTTAGCGCGGAGATCGCGTTTGATTGCTTGCGAGTAAAGCATGACACGCTTCGCGATATCCAGTTGCAGATCCTCGGTTGGCTGCATGATCCAATTGCTCATCTCACTGGCAAAATCCAGAATGGACTGCACTGCGGTTGCACTGGCGACCTCACCAGATACCTCACCACCAAGCCCATCAGCCACACACATCAACCATGCCGTTCGGTCTTCATGGGCGAGTTTTTTGTTGTCGATACTGCTTGCCAACACGACACCGGAACGGGTCCGCCGGACCACTGCGAATTGGTCTTCATTGTTAGATCGGACTCGGCCACGATGGGTGACGGCACTGATCTCGACCGTTTCTTCCTGTAACACTTCGACATCAATCGGGTCGTTGGCACTCAATGCCAGCAGGTCTTCAACCGTGTCATCTTCATCAATACTCATCGCACCACTCCAGCTAATCTCAATCCTTCGCCGTCTACTCGCACCCTGACACACATGGATAACAAGTTCTTTTCTCGCAGGGTGTCGTTCGATCTTTGCAAGCACAGTCAATGGGGAAGCCAAAAGGCCAATGCATTCCTGTCCTGTTCCCCCAACCGGTCCTCAGCAACAGCGTCCGTCCCCAGAGAATGTAAATCTGCAGGCAGGGTATTTTCCCGGACAGTGCAATCAATCATGACGGTGCAGCCGAAACCCCCACCTTTATCATAGAGGGTTCCCCCGCAGATTGCCTCCCCCGATCGCATGCTTTTAGCTTGCCTGAAAGCAGTCAGTTCCTCAACCGAACAAGTCATCGGCTTCAACCGAATTGCTTCCAGATGCTTAAAAACTGCGACTTCGGCGAACAAATCACAATTTGTCGTGCGGAAAACCGGTGCAGATCACAGCAGGATTCGCCTTCCACAGAAACTTTTCCATTCACCTCGCCGATTAGACACTTGTTGATTACTCTTTCACACAAACCGTGTCGTCGATTATCCTGTTGCTCCAATGCATTCGAATCACCATTCGTCAGCACTGTTTCGCCCCGACCATGAGCACCATGACTCTTTCCGACGAAGACCATCAAAAACGAATTCAGACAGTTTGCCTGCTTGTATTGGTTGCAATCGCCATCACGTTTTCGGTGTATTGGCTGAGACCAGTCTTGGTTCCGCTGGTGGTCGCGTTCTTTGTCGTCAGCGGCATCAGTCCAGTCCTGAGTGCCCTCGAGAAGCGTTTGGGTGTAACGCGAATCGTTGCTGCCGGGCTGACGTTTCTCACTGGCGTGATCGTCCTGATCATCTTTGGCTGCTCTATCTGGGTCTCGATGATTGACCTTTCGACGAACGCCCAAGCCTACCGGCAGCGAGTTCGGGACATAGTCAACCGTATTGAATCCAAATTGCCCGACCGACTGTCATTCACGAATTCAAAAAAAATCCCCGGCCCGATTGCAGTCCAAACTGGGAATACGGACGCCGTCGCAAGTACGCCCAGTCCGACAAGTGCCATCGCCAGCAACCCAAAAACGTCTGACGGAGCAAGCCAGTTTGTCGACCAGATGGTTCGAGATGGAATCGCCCTCTTGACCCAGGCATTACTGAGTCTTGTGTCTACCAGTGTGATAGTGTTGATCTATGTTTTCTTTTTACTGATCGGCACGCCATCGATCAGCCACTCACCTACTCTCAGCGAGGTGGATCGACAAATTCGCTCGTATCTCTCGCTGAAAACGGTAATTTCCATTTTCACGGGACTGGTGTTTGGCATTGCATTGAGAATATTTGGTGTTCCAATGGCATTCACGTTTGGAGTGCTCGCTTTTCTTCTCAACTTCGTTCCCAACGTTGGCCCCATTGTCGCCAGCCTGCTGCCAATCCCACTGATCATTTTGGACCCCAGTGGCAGCATCGGCTGGATGGCGGCAACGATCACCGTCATTTGCTCGATCCAACTGATCAGCGGGAACCTGATTGAACCAAAGATCATGGGTAATTCTTCCGACCTGCACCCAGTCACGATTCTTGTGGGTCTGATGTTCTGGGGCATGATGTGGGGCATCATTGGGATGTTTTTGGCAACGCCGATCATGGCAGCCTTGAAAATCATACTGGGGCGGATCCCCACCACGAAACCAATCGCCAACCTGATGGCAGGACGCTGGACGTTTACCCCTGCCACGCGACAGGACGACACAACATCGCAATCCCCTGCCTGATTAAGATTCTCCATGCTGACAAAACAGCACTTCCGATTCTGCTGCAAAGACATGAATACAATGACTCTCGAACGTCTACACTGGAACACGCTGCGGGAAGGTGATTCGCCAGATCGATTCAATGTGCCCCCTCCCCTGTTTTCCGATCCCCCTCATCGAGCTTTCTGGATGAACAAGACCGAATTTTTTTGGACAACAAGTTGTCTCGCACTTTTTGGCTTTGCATCGTGCCTGAGTGGCTGTACGCGTCAAACGAATGAATTTATCCCGCCGCCACCGCCGACCGTAACGATAGCCCAGCCAGTGCGAAGCCAGATCACGCCGTTCCTGGAACAAACGGGTCGCACCGAAGCTGCCGAGGAAGCTGAAGTCCGTTCCCGAGTCCGCGGTTTCATTCAGTTAGTGGACTTCGAGCCAGGGCAACCGATCGAAAAGGATGGGTTGCTCTACAAAATTGAGCCGGACCTGTATCAAGCGGAATATGACTCCGCGTTAGCAACGGTTGACGCATCCAATGCTGACATCAAGGTCAAACAAGCTAAGGTGGTGACGCTGGGGGCCGAAGCGAAACGGGCGGAACAGGATTTGGAGAGAGAGGAAGAGTTAAAACGCAGTAATGCGAGTTCCAAGGCCCAATACCAAACGGCAGTTGCAGCGAATGAAGCCGCCATCGCCAATGTAAAAGCTGCCAACGCCGACGTTGACGCAGCCACAGCCAAGCTGGGCAGCGCGATTGCCGATCAAGCTAAGGCAAAACTGAATCTTGATTACACCGAGGTCCGTGCCCCGATCAGTGGATCGATCACAAAAACCCTTGTCAAACTTGGAAACCTGGTTGAAAACGGCAACCCGTTGGCAACGGTAGTCAACGACGATGTCATCTTCGCCAACTTCAGCATCAGCGACCGTGAACTGCTCGAATTCATGAAGGCCAGAGCATTGGCACAACAAGAAAGCAACGTCAAACCGGCGAAAGAAGATCAGTGGCGAGGCAAGAAAGTCTACCTGAAACGCGAAACGGACGACGGTTTTCCGTTTGAGGGAAAACTCGACTATGTCGATCAGTCGGGAATTGAGTCAGACACCGGTACATTGGGCCTGAGGGCTTCTTTCAACAACAAAGACAGGAGGTTGTTCCCCGGTTTGTTCGTCACCGTCCGTGTTCCGGCTGAAGCATCGGTAGAGTCCCTACTGATTCCCGAAGCCGCCCTGCAGCGGAATGACCAGGGCTCCTTTGTCCTGACACTCGATCAAGACAAAATCGTGAAACAAAAAAAAGTCATTGTCGGTCAGACGGTCAGTGGATGGGCGATCATCCAGCAGGGGCTCTCTGTTGATGACTGGGTGGTCATCGATGGACTTCAGCGTGCGCGGCCTGAAAAGGAGGCTGTCGCAAAACGCGAAACTCTTTCAGTCGACGCAGAAGCACTCTTGCGTGGCCGTGGGCAGCCCGGCACGACCCCACCAACTTCTCAACCAACTGCCCCCGTCACCCCGGCAACGCCTCCCGCCGCGCCGACGTCTTCTACCCAACCCTAGAGGGCCACAAGGCCCTCTCAAGATTGCACACCGGAATCCGAGTCCCAGATGTCGCGCTTCTTTATAGACCGCCCAATTTTCGCTTCCGTGATCTCGATCATCATCGTGATCGCTGGCTTTGTTTCTTTTGGGGCCTTGCCGGTCGCGAAATTCCCCGAGATCGCCCCACCCACCGTTGCTGTCTCGGCGATCTACCCCGGTGGCAACGCCAGCACGATCGCCGAAACCGTTGCCACGCCCATCGAACAGCAGGTCAACGGCGTGGAGGGCATGTTGTACATGTCATCCAAGAGCGCCAATGACGGCACCTACAACCTGACTGTCACATTTGAACTCGGCACCGACATGGATATCGCGTCGGTCCTGGTGCAAAACCGGGTTGCCATCGCCGAACCCCAATTGCCGCAGGAAGTCCGCGCTCAGGGGATCACGACAAAGAAGCGATCAACCCAGATCCTGCAATTCATCGCATTAACCTCTCCGGGTGAAAGCGTCGACGCGCTCTATCTCAGCAACTATGCGTTGACGATCAAAGACGAACTCAGCCGGATTTCCGGTGTAGGTGATGTCACCGTATTCGGTGCAGGTGATTACAGCATGCGAATCTGGCTCGACCCCCGCAAGCTGAAACAACGTGGCTTGACCACCGATGATGTGGTCAGCGCCGTCAAAGAACAGAACGTACAGGTCGCCGCTGGACAGATCGGTGCCCCCCCCTCACCCAAAGGAACTGCCTTTCAGTTTTCGGTCAACGCCAAAGGCCGTCTGACAGATGTCAAGGAATTCGAAGACATCATTATCCGCACCGGCGAAGATGGCCGAGCACTGACGGTCGGTGATGTGGGCCGAGTCGAAATGGGAGGCAAGAACTATACATTCAACTCAAAGTTCAACGGCGCCCCCTCGGCCTCTGTCGCGATCTACCAGCTTCCCGGAGCCAACGCCCTGACGACCGCGGCGCTGGTTCGCGAGAAGATGCAGGAATTGCGTAGCGGCAGTAACTGGCGGGAAGGCGTTGACTACAACATTGCGTTCGATACCACGCTGTTCGTCGAAGCGTCCATCTCTGAGGTATACAATACCCTCTTTGTAGCCGTCGCGCTGGTGGTCCTTGTGATCTTCATCTTTCTGCAGGATTGGCGAGCGACGATCGTTCCCGTTGTGGCCATTCCAGTCTCTCTGATCGGTACCTTCGCTGTCATGAATGCGATTGGTTTTTCCATCAATATGCTCTCGCTATTCGGGATCGTACTAGCCATCGGGATCGTGGTCGATGACGCGATTGTGGTCGTTGAGAACTGTACCCGCCACCTGACCGACGGCTTGAGTCCGCGCGACGCTGCCGTCAAGGCAATGGAGGAAATCACGGGGCCGGTGATTGCAACGACACTGGTGCTGCTGGCGGTGTTTATCCCCAGCGCGTTCATGGGCGGAATCACTGGACAGCTATTCCGGCAATTTGCCCTGACCATTTCGGCGGCAGTTTTACTCAGCACGGTCAATGCACTGACGCTCAGCCCGGCACTGTGTGCGATTGTGCTGCGGAAACCCAAGGAGGCGAGGTTCATCGGTTTCCGAATCTTCAACCGCGGCTTTGAAGGGGCAACCTCTGCCTACACATTTGTGATCGGCTGGTTAGTCCGTTTGGTTGTGCTGGTACTGATCGTCTATGGCGGTCTGATTGCCACCACGGGCTTCCTGTTCACCTCGCTGCCAACCGGCTTTGTACCGCCCGAGGATCAGGGGTACCTGTTCGTCAATGTTCAGCTGCCAGATGCAGCTTCGACCGAACGCACGACCGAAGTGATGGACAAGCTGAGTGAGGACTACAAACAGATCCCCGGTGTCGCAAACTCGCTATCGATCGCAGGCTATTCGCTGCTGGGTGGATATGCCGGATCCAACCTCGGTTTCTCGATTGTGATTCTTGACCCCTGGGATGAACGCCAGACCCGTGAGACTCGAATCCGTTCGATCGCCACCGAACTGAAGCAGCGATTTGACAAGGTTGAATCTGCCATTGTCTTTCCCTTTCCTCCGCCGCCCATTGATGGACTGGGCAACGCGGGTGGGTTCCAGATGGAGGTCCTTAATAAAGGCGGCGCGAGTTACGCACGATTACAGGACACCGCTCAGGACCTGGTTGAGGCAGGCGCGGATCAGTCAGCCCTGTCAGGACTGAACACTACCTTCCGAGCCAACGAACCCCAGTTATTTGCCGACGTGGACCGCGTTAAGGCCAAGTCCATGAATGTGCCGTTGCAGTCCGTCTTCGGCACCCTGCAGGCTTACCTCGGCTCGGCCTACGTGAACGACTTCACCTACAACAATCGCTCGTATCAGGTACGGATTCAGGCAGAACCGGAATTCCGGGCATCGGCCAAAGACATCGAAAACCTGGATGTGCGGGACACCAGCGGCCAAATGGTTCCGATCAGCTCGATTGTGAATGTCGAGGAAATGGTTGGCCCTTCGGTGGTGCAACGCTACAAACTCTATCCAAGTGCCTCGGTGACCGGCTCGCCTGCCACCGGCGTCAGTTCCGGACAGGCACTGACCATGATGGACCAGATGGCCACATCACGGCTCCCTGATGGGTTCGATTACGAATGGACAGGCATGTCATTCCAGGAGAAACAAGCTGGCAGCGGACAGGCCGCCATTTTCCTGCTGGCTGTGCTGGCTGTCTTCCTGGTTCTGGCGGCCCAATATGAAAGCTGGACCAGTCCCGCAGCAGTGATTGCCGTGGTTCCCCTTGCCGCTCTGGGCGTTGTACTGGCGCTGGTACTGCGGAACGCTGACAACAACACGTATACCCAAATTGGCATCGTACTGTTGGTCGCTCTGGCAAGTAAGAACGCCATTCTAATCGTTGAGTTCGCCAGTCAGGAACGCAGTCGGGGGGTTCCCATTCGGGACGCGGCTCGGAATGCGGCCCGATTGAGATTCCGGGCCATTCTGATGACTGCTGTCTCGTCGATCCTCGGATTTCTGCCGTTACTATTCGCCTCGGGTGCGGGGGCAGCAAGCCGCCATGCAGTCGGAAACGCCGTCGTCGGTGGAATGATCGCGGCGACATTCTTTTCACTGCTGTTCGTTCCGACCTTCTTTGTTGTCGTTCAGAGCCTCGCAGAATTGAGACGTAGCAAGCCTGCAACACCAGCATCTGCTGACATCGTTGGGTCGTCCGATTCCAGTAACGCGACAGGGAAATAGTCGCGCCCCAGGGCAGGGAAATTCCGCTTCCATTCTTTAAGCAATGACCAACCAGCGATGAATAAGTCTGCCACGGATCCCTACTGGAAATGGCCTAGAACATTTCAGCGTCTGAAACATCTCGAACTGCTGCTCGCGTTGATTGGAATCATCGTGGGGCAGGCACTCCTGAATGGCGATTCCAATACCAACCGTACCATATTCAACCTGCTCTTCTTTGCAGTTGTTCTGTCAGCGATGCGTTCGCTTTCGCAGTCGAGGTGGAGCCAGATATTTGCGATGACAGTTGGAGTGATCGCCCTGTCCGGATCAGTCATGGCAGAATCCCAACCAACACGTGGCTTGTTGCTGAGCATCTATGGTTGCTATCTGATTATCTTTATTTCCCTGCTGGTTACCTTGTGCAAAAGTGTTTTCCACAGCGGAAGAATCGACACGAATCGGATCATCGGCGCTATCTCGATCTACTTTCTGCTGGCTCTGATCTGGGCCCTGATCTACTCGCTGATCGAAGTCTGGCAGCCAAATTCCTTTAATATCCCTAACTATGTCGCACTCGGCATTCGCCAGCAAATGATCTGTGACCTGATCTACTTTAGCAATGTGACCCTGACCACACTCGGGTATGGAGACATTGTTCCCATCAGTAACCTGGCGCGAACACTTGCCAATCTGGAAGCAATCGCCGGACAACTGTACGTGGCAATCGTGATTGCCAGCATGGTCGGGATGCAAGTCACGCAGCAGATCGAAGACAAGGCCTTTTTGAACCGTTCCGAACAAAAAACGGACGACTCCTGATAGCAGAACACAGGAGCACCACGAGCAGAAAGCCAGTCCAAGTACTGGCAACAGAAAAAGTCACCCTATGCTCGCCATCCAACTTGGCATGACAACCGTACCAGACCTGAACTACCAGACCTGAACTACCAGACCTGAACTACCAGACCTGAA